>NZ_JASODY010000009.1:0-84524 GCF_030212265.1 Corynebacterium sp. UMB9976 | reverse complement strand
TATATGCTCCCGGAGCATATACTTTCCTGAAACCTACAGGTCAACCCCTGAAAATCGGCGATTCCGGACACACTTTTTGACCCTTAACCCGCAGGGGCTATTCCCCGCCGCGGCGCAGCTGAACCATGTCCACCTGCTTGGCTCCCACCACGCGGGAGAAGCGCTGCGCATCACAGGTCAGCACGATGATCTGGTGCTGCTCGCCCAGTTGGGAGAGCACCACGTTCATGTCCCTGCTGCGCTGCGGGTCGCTGTAACCGAGGCTGTCGTCGATAATGATCGGCACTCCCCCGCCCCGGGCCACCAGCGATGCCACCGCGAGACGGGAAAGCAGGTTGATCTGCTCCCTCGCGCCACCAGACAGGGAGGACACGTCGAGGGCCACGCCGTCGTCAATGCGGCGGCTGACCTGCAGGTCCTCGTCGAACTCGAACTGGACGCCCGGACCGTAGATGGTGCGAGCAAGGACGTGGAAGGCCTCGGACAGCGGGCGGGAGTAGCGACCCCGTAGCTCGGCACGAGCCTCATTCATCGTCTCCCACAGAAGCTGGGCGGCCTCCGCTCGGGCAGTGACGGCAGCTAGGGCGCGGGCGGCCCGTTCCGCCTCGGCTGCCGCTTCACGCTTGGCCTCCGCAGCGCCTTCGCGGCCGGCCAACTCGGTGCGCAGGCGGACGAGCTCCTGGCCGCGTTGCGTGGCGTTTTTCTGCAGCACCCCGAGGCCCGCCTTCTCACCGTTAAGGAGGCCCTCAAGCTGCTCGGCGGTGGCGGCGGACTCGTATTTCTCCTTCTCCTTATCCCGAATCGCGGCAGCCTCCACCAACGCGCTGTTCTGCTCGGCGACGGCCTCCGCCAGCTGCTCGTCGCTGGCCTCTTCGCGCTGCTGCGCCAACTCGTCCTCTGCGGCCGCGAGCTGCTGCGTCTGCTGCGTAGCATTGAGTTCTGCCAGCTTGTGCTCCTGGAGGATCTGCGAGTGTTCCGTCGCGTCCTTGGCCTGCTGAGCTGCGGTGTACCGCGCCTCACTGCGCTCGAGGAACAGTTGTGCTGTTTCCAGCTCGACCACGAGCCCCGCAAGCTCGCCGTTGTGCCCTGGGGCCCGCTCCCCCGCAGTCCGGGCCTCAGCGACCTGCGGCTCTGTGTCCTCCGTCGCTTCTCGCGACGAGTCCCGCGTTAACCGCGCGAGCTGTTCTTCCAGCTCGGGCTCAAGGCCGAATTCCTCGGCCCGCTCTGCATTCCCGCCCAGCTCCCGCCAGATATTGGCCGCGGCGCGAGCCCGTTCGGATAGATTCTCACCTGCGGCGACCAGCTCCCGGCTGGCCTGCTCCACACTGAACTGCAGGTCCTGGGAGCTGACGCCCCCGGTGATCCCGCGCAGCTCCAGCTTTGCCTCGTCGCGATCGTTTTCCAGGGCGCGCCGTTGCTGGGCCAGCCGGTGAGCGGCCTCCGTGTCCCCGTCCTCGATGCCGAGGGCCTTCGATGCCTGGGCGACCTGCTCCCGAGCACGGCTCACCGCGGTCTCCGTCTCGCTGGTGTCGCGGGCCGGAGTGACCGCAACGCGGTAGTCCCCGAGTGCGAACTGACGCGGGGAGCTCACCAGGGTGCGGTACCCCTCCGCCGTGAGTTCGACATCCTCCTCGCCGTCGCGCACCGTGCCAGCGGGACCGGTGATCTTCACCTCGGTGGCGATTGCCTCCTGCTGCGCGGTGGCCACGGCAAGCTGGGTGTTGGCGCTACTCAGCGCGTCCAGGGCCTGCTGGGTCGCCGGATTCTCCGCGAGCTTATTCTCCAGCTCCCGCAGCCTACCCACCGTCTTTTCTGCCTCCGCTGCGCGCTCGGCGACGTTCTTGTGGCTCTTCTCCGCCTCGCCATATTCGGCGCCCGCCTGCGCCCACGCAACGTAGCCTCGTGCGAATCGCTGCTGCTCGGCAGCACTGGAGTATTCCGCTTTCAGCTTCTGCTGTTCTTCCTCAGCCTTGGCCGCCTTCGTGGCGAGCTCATCACGCCGCTCTTGTTCCTTCTCGAGCTCGGCTCGCTTGACCGCCACCGCATCAACCTGCTTCTTCCGCGCGTCATGGCGGTACTTCGCTAGATCGAGCGCCTGGTGCGCGCTCTTGACCTCGCGTTCGAAGCCCCGGAGCTTTTCCTGTGCCGCCCGGGCGGTCTGCAATTGTTCCTCGAGTTCCTCGACGGCCCGCTTCGCCTCGGGCAGCTCCGCCGCAGCCTGACGCTCTTCCTCTTCCAGTTCCGTGATCGCCCGGATCTGCCGCTGTGCTCCGTCATAGATGTCGGTGGCTTCTGCTAGGGCCTGTTCTGCGGCCTCGCGCTCGTCACGGGCCTTCTGCAGCTCACCATTCTTCTTCACAGCCCCCTTGGCGGTGAAATAGCGATCGTATTCCTTCTCGATCGCCGCGAGCAGTTCCGCGGCCGTGGCGTCCACCTCGTGGCCGGTATCGGCCTCCGCGCTCTGGTCACTCTGTGCCGCCAGAACGGTGCTGAGGGATTGGATTCGGCCAGCGGAGAAAGCCTCCAGGCTCGCGCCCTGCTCCACTGTCAGCGCATCCAGCAGCGTGCGGTCCACCGTCTCGTTGAGGATCTCCGCGAAACGTTCCTCAGCCTCCCGGTCCACCAGGTTCTCCACAGCGGGCGCCGAGACATCGAGTGTGGCCGCGTGCCGGCCGGTGCCGAAGCTCTTCTCGATCCGCAGCCGGTAAGCCCCAATGCTCATCTCCGCGGCGACCGTGGGCTTGCCATTGCTGCCCACCGGCTTGAGCGCCATGACCTCCTGCTTGCGGGTCTTGGTGTTCACGCTCGTGTTGAGCAGGAGCTTCATGGCCGTGAGCAGGGTCGATTTTCCGGATTCGTTGCGCCCGTGCACCACGGTGACCCCGGAATCCGCCAGGTCGAGGTCGACGTGCGGCACTCCCGCGAAGTCGTCCAAGGTCAGGCGGTGGATGGCCAGGCCGGCCCCGGCGTTGTGCTGCTGTGAGTTAGTCATTGTCCTCGTCACCTAGCTTTCCTTGACCTGCACGCTGGCGGCCAAGCGGTAAAGGAGCTTCAGGGCATCCGTGGCTTGATCTCGAGTTCCTTGGGCCTGACGCTGGTCCTCGGCGAGTGCGAGCAGCTTCTCCATCGCGATTTCTGGGTAGCCCCGCAGCTGGAGGGCCCCACGCAGCTCCGACAGTTCCGGGGACACGTGCAGATCCATCAGCCGGGTGCGCTCGTAGAGCGCAGCGAAGCGAGGGCGCTGCTCAGCCAGCGCGGTCTCCAACCGGATGTCTGTCATCAGGTCGATGCTCCCCCGCAGCGCGTACTTGACCACGGTCGATCGCGGCTGCGGCAGGCTGGCCAGCTTCGCCAGGAAGTCCTCGGCGTCCTCTGGGGAGTTGATGTCCTCCGTCATCGCCAGGAAACGCCACTGGCCGATCTCAACCTGCTCCACTGCAACGGTCGCGGGCGCAGCCGGGTTCTCCGGGTCGATGCCGACCTCCACGACCAGCGCCTTACCCGAGTTGGACTCGCCACCGCCGTCGGGCTCCTTGAAGTCGGTGACCTCCGGAGCGCCGGAGTACCACACCACGCCACGGTCATCGAGGGGCATCGCGGAGTGCGTGTCCCCCAGGGCCGCGTAGTCGACGACGCGCTGCCGGACGAGCTCGCTGAGCCGGGCGACGTCGATCACCGACGGATCCGCGACACTGTCCCGCGACTCCGTGTGCCCGTGACCAACCGCGATGCGGATTGTATTCCCTGCCGGCGACAAGTCTGCAAGCGCCCGGTACACCAGATCCTCGCTGGCCACCTTGCTCAGCAGCGGCGCGCCGATGATCTCCACGCCCTCGCGCAGTGGCCTTGGGGTCGAGTCCCGCAGGACAGTCACCTTCCCGCCATTGTCTGGGGACAGCTGCTGCAGGCTCGGCTGGTGGTAAATGCTCGCCGGGTTGAGCGGATCGTGATTGCCCGGCAGCAGGTAGACCGGAACCGGGGCGTTGCGCAGCACATCGAGGATCCGCGTCCAGGTCTTTTCCGCCAGGAGGTTGTCGTCGAAAACATCCCCGGCGACGACGATGGCCTCACACTTCCGGTCGGCAGCCACTGCGAAGAGCTTCTCCACGGCTGCCAGCCGCGCCTCGTCGAAGAGCCGCTGGTTATCCTCGCCGAGGAAGCGCCGCCCCATCCCGATCTGCCAATCGGAGGTGTGCAGGAAGCGCACCGAATGCGCACCCACGCCGGTATCGCGTGGCCGGGAAGACGCCGTTGTCAGCTGTGCATCGCTCATGTTCTTCACCTTGTCACTTCATCCTCGTGCCCGTCACCGGGCGGGCCCACGGGGTGGGGTCGAAACGCCCGGAGTCATCGGTGATCATCTCCAGGCACAATTCCAGTTCGTGCATCGTTTGCAGTTGATCAACGCTGGTCCAGCTCAGGCTGCGCAGAGCCCGCATCAAGGCATCGCGATCCCCGAGCTCCAGCCCGCTTTCCACGGGCGGCGCCGACCAGCTCACCCGGCGTTCCTCCGAGCCCCAGAACTCCGCCTGGTCGAGCACCTCCGGGGCCTGTTGGGCGGAGCCTCCCGAGTTCGGCTGGGTTGAACTGCTCTCCTGCTCCCCGGCGTGGCTGAGCTGGACGCTGCGCAGCGCCTCGGCTGCTTCGACCCCACGCCACTGCAGGATGGCTGCGGGATCGTGGTTAAAGGTATCCGCCAGCTGATAGGCCACGGCGACCGCGTGTTTACACACCGGCGCCCCATCCGGGCACGTGCAGCCCTCGAAGCGGATCTGGTCGGGCCGCAGCAGCATCGCGGCGAGATCCGTCGGGGGCGCGTCCCCGCGGATGATGGTGCGCAGGAGCGCTGGGTCGGCGGCGACCTCCGCGGCGATGAAGTCCCTTCTCTTCGCACTCAGCGCCGCCACCTTGATCACCACCTCAAAGGGCTGTGGTTGGGTGCCGGCGACTAACGCCACCACCGTGTTGGTGCTCAGCTCCATGCTCTGGACGTGGCCGCCCCAGTGATAATCCCGGCCTCGCTCCAGCCGACCGCGGTCGGTGGCGCCAGCGACGGCTTCCAGCAGCTGCGCCCCGGCCCAGCTTTCTGGGCCCAGCGGATCGGCAGGAATGGGAATCGACGGGCGCGGGGTGACTGCCTCCGCACGGCGGCGGGCCCCGAAATCCGCGAGGATGACGTTGCCTTCCCAGGTGGTCCGAGGAGTGTTCTTCCTACTCATCTGCTGCCTCCTTCCGACTGGTTATCCGCTCCGGGAACCTTGGTAGCCACAGATGTAGCATCCGCAGCAGACACGTCCGAGGACTCTCGTAGCTGCCAGAGCTCGGCCAGGTCCTCGTCGCTCAGGCTCGCGATCCAGCCTTCGCCTTCACCCACAACGGCTCCCGCGAGGTCCCGCTTGCCGGTGATGATCTCATGGATGCGTTCGTCGAGGGTGCCCGCCGAGACAAATTTATACACATCGACGTCACGTTCCTGACCGATGCGATAGGCGCGGTCCGTCGCCTGGTCCTCCACCGCCGGATTCCACCAGCGGTCGATGTGAATCACCACGGAAGCCCTGGTCAGGGTGATTCCAGTACCCCCGGCGCGCACCGAAAGCAGCATGACCCCCGGACCGGTATCGCGCTGGAACTGCGCCACCAGCTCTGTGCGCCGCGACCTGCTCACTGAACCGTCGAGTTGGAGGACGGGCATCCCGTACTCGGCCTCGATCGCGGGTGCCAGCATCCGACCAAAGGAGGGGAACTGCGTGAATAGAAGCACCTTCTTGCCCTCCGCCACGGCCTGGCCGATGAGCTCGAAAATCCTTTCGATCTTCGGCGAGCGGTGCTTCCCGCCACGCAGGATCCCCGAGCCATCTCCCGCGAAGTGCGCGGGGTGGTTGCAGATCTGCTTGATCTTGACCAGGGAGGCCAGGATCAGGCCACGGCGGCTGGCAGATCCCTGCTCCAGGGCCTCCTCGACCTGCGCGATATAGGCCTGGTAGAGGCTTGCCTGTTCGGCGGACAGTGGCACGGTTTCCACGTGTTCCCGCTTTTCGGGCAGCGCCACCCCCACTGCAGGGTCTGTTTTGAGACGCCGGAGGATGAAAGGCTCCACGATCCGCTTGAGACGTTCGGTTGCGCCGACGTCCTGATAACGCTCGATGGGGATAGCAAGGCGGTTCTGGAACGCGGCGGCCGAGCCCAGAATCCCCGGATTCGCGAAGTCCATGAGGGCATAGAGGTCGGAGAGCCGGTTTTCGACCGGCGTGCCCGTGAGCGCAATGTGGTGATTGGCGGGGATCCCGCGCACGGCCTGGGACTGCTTCGTCGCGGGATTCTTGATGTTCTGCGCCTCGTCGGCGACCACGCGGCGCCACCGAATCTTCTGATAGCGCTCCGGGTTGCGGGCGACCGTCCCGTAGCTGGTGACGACGAGGTCCGCCTGTCGGGCATGCTCCGGGAACTCGGCGTCGGTCACCTTCCCGGCCCCGTGATCCACCAGCACGGAGAAGCCGTGGATGTGACGGGTGGCCTCCGATTGCCAGGCAGCCAGCACGGAGGTGGGCGCGACCACCAGGGTCGGTTCCATAGCTTCCGGGCCTGTGCCCTCCTCCGATGCATTCTCTTTTTCCCAGGCCAGCAGGGCCAGCACCTGCAGGGTCTTCCCCAGCCCCATGTCATCGGCAAGGATCGCCCCCAGGCCGTGCTCCGCCATCCACGCCAACCAGTTCACACCGCGGCGCTGGTGTTCGCGCAATTCGGTCAGCACCGTCGCTGGCAGCTCCACCTGCCGGGCGGGCGCGACCACGTTCTCACGGTCGAAGAGCTGACGCACCCAGCCGTCCATATCCACCCGGATGTTGTGGTCCGGGTCATCGCCCCCGTGAGCCTCGGCGGTGGCCTCCGCCTCCAGCAGCTCCGCCAGCGTGACCTCGCTGAGCTCCGCCGCGTCCTTCTCCGCCGCGTCCGTGAGCGCGCTGAGCCACCCTCGGGCCTTGCTCAGCGAGCTCTTGTCCAGGAAGACAAACTGCCCGTTGACCTGCACGATCTGGCGGGCAGAGCTGATGAGTTCCAGCTTGTCCGACTCCCCAACCGGGGTGCCGTCCACCGAGAGGTTCCATTCGAAGTCCAGGAGCTGGTCCATCCCGAGCTTCCCGGAACCCGGCCCGGAGCCCACCGCCTGAAATGTGGCCCCCACCTGCGTGGTCTTCGGTGCCCAAGCCCGTGGGATCATGACGGGAAAACCCGCCTCCTGCAGTCGACTAGCCTTGGTGTCCAGCAAATCCGCCACGTCGTCGAGGTCCACGCTGAACGCCAGCTGGCGGTCGAGGGCGGGGTCCCCGGTATAGGCAGCTTCCGGTGGGACCCAGCGGCCCACGGTTGCCCACCGGTCGACGGGGCCTAGGTGCCTGCCCAAGCGCGGCCATACCTTCGCCGCCTGGTGTAGCCGCTGCTGGATCTTGCGCGCCTGCTCATTGCCGGTGGTCGTGGTGTTGACCGGTTCGGCGGGTGCCCCGTCCACCGACAGTCCCACCTCCAGCCGCCAGGTGAATTGCTTCGCCGCATCATCGGCTGCCTGGTCCTGCTCGCGTTCCCGGTTGGCGGTGGAGCGGTCTTCCGCCAGGGACGACGACGCCACCGGCTCCCCAAGCTCCCGGGCATCAGCCGGATCCGTGAGCCGGAAGACCAGCTGGGTGGCTGCATCCCTAGCGCTGCTGCGCCACTCGTTGAGCGCGCTGACGGTGGCGGGTCCCGCCTTCGCGGTGGCCCGCCCGGCGAGGAGGTCGGTGACCAGCGGGCTCTCCAACTCCTCATATTCCGGCGGCCGGGCGCGGTCGGTCACGAGGCTCACGGCCATCCAATGCGCCCAGTCGTCGGCAGCATCCCCCACCATGTCCCCGTTGCCGTTGCGCGCCAGGACTCCGGGGAGTTGCGCCCGGAACTCATTGAGCACCGCGGAATGCTCCCCGGCGGTAGCCAGGGTGAAGCGAGGGTGCCACTGCTGATCCTGCCGCTCCATCCGAACCATGACCCGCCCTGCCTTCACGGTGGCTTCCACGTATTCGAATAGATCGATAAGGAAGATCACCTCGGGGCCCAGGCCCTCGCGAACCTCGGGATCGGTGGCGATCCGGCGCAGCTGCTCCATCAGCGCGATGGATTGTTCTGGCACCCACGCCGCAGTGGGGATAGCGAGGATGGTGGGCTTACCGCTCGGGGTGGAGACGAGCACCTGGCCTCGGGAGCGCAGCGGTTTAGCAGCCAGCACGGCGCGCAGCTCTGCGGGCCACTGCCCGTCGGGGATGTCCTCGGCGCGCATGACGATCTGGCGGCCGGCCACCTTTTCGGCCCACAGCTGCACGCCGCCCCCGGCGGGCACGAGCGCGTGCAGCAGAAAAGCAGATCCCATAGTTATAAGGGTCTACCATGCCCCGCGGACACACCGAATCGGCGCACGTAGACTGCCCATTTTCCTCTCACTAAAGCCCAGCAACACGGCATTCTTTCGGTCTTTTTTCAGGATTTTGGCAGAAAAGCGTTGAGAATTCTGGCATCATGGCCATGCTCAAGTTTTAAATATTGACTTCGACTAACCATTCGGCCGGCTCTTCATCGGCCCCGGGTGGTCTTTCAGGAAGTCTCGACCCTACAAAGAAAGAGACATTCTGTATGACAGACCAAGCATGGTTCGTCACAGCAATGGTGATCTATCTGATCGCCATGATGTTCATTGGACTCCTCGGTTATAAGCAGACCGACGAGTACGAGGACTACATGCTGGGCGGCAGAAACCTTAACCCGTTCGTCGCAGCCCTGTCCGCTGGCGCCTCCGATATGTCCGGCTGGCTGCTGATGGGCCTTCCCGCCGCGATCTTCGTATCCGGCTTCTCTGAGCTCTGGGTGGCCATCGGCCTGCTGCTCGGTTGCGCACTCAACTGGTGGTTCACCGCACCACGCCTGCGCGCCTACACCGAGATCGCGGACAACTCCATCACCGTGCCGAGCTTCCTGGAGAACCGCTTCGAGGACAAGTCCCACGTGCTTCGCGTGGTCGCTGGCCTCGTGATTCTGCTGTTCTTCACCTTCTACGTGGCGTCCGGCATGGTCGCCGGTGGTCGCTACTTCGAGTCCACCTTTGACTCCTCTTACGCCGTCGGCATCGCCGTGATCGCCGGTGTGACCGTGATCTACACCTTCGTCGGTGGCTTCCTCGCTGTGTCCTACACGGACGCGGTGCAGGGCTGCATCATGTTCATCTCCCTGATCCTGGTGCCGATCTTCGCGGTTCTGCACATGGAGGACCCGAGCGCCATCTTCAGCTTCCAGACGGAGAACGCCTACGCTGCCTCCGGCCTGGAGCCGAACCCGAACTGGTTCTC
Source organism: Corynebacterium sp. UMB9976 (assembly GCF_030212265.1). Taxonomy (NCBI): domain Bacteria; kingdom Bacillati; phylum Actinomycetota; class Actinomycetes; order Mycobacteriales; family Corynebacteriaceae; genus Corynebacterium; species Corynebacterium sp. UMB9976. Next base: position 75,159 of record NZ_JASODY010000009.1, on the reverse strand, counting down.
CCTGGTCAACGGCGTGGGCTTCGTGACCATCATCTCTGGTCTGGCCTGGGGCCTGGGCTACTTCGGCCAGCCGCACATCATCGTGCGCTTCATGGCGCTGCGTACCCCGCGGTCTGCTCGCAAGGGCATGTTCTACGGCGTGACCTGGATGGGTCTGTCCATGATCGGTACCGTCTTCGTGGCGATCATCGGCCCGGCATTCTTCACCGAGAACCCGGACATCAAGATCGTCGACCAGATCAACTTCGAGACGATCTTCCTGGACATGGGCCAGATCCTGTTCCACCCGCTGATCGCTGGTCTGGTACTCACCGCAGTGCTGGCGGCCATCATGTCCACGATTTCCTCCCAGCTGCTGGTGGTCTCCTCCGCACTGATCGAGGACATCTACAAGGGCCTGTTCAACAAGAACGCTTCCGATCGCCTGCTGCAGGTTCTCTCCCGCTTCGCAGTGCTCGTCGTCGCCCTGCTGGCGGTGTTCATCGCGGCCAAGCCGGATTCCGGCGTGCTGAGCCTGGTCGAGTTCGCGTGGGCCGGCTTCGGTTCCGCATTCGGCCCGGTCATCATCGCCTCCCTGTACTGGCGTCGCCTGAACGCCCCGGGCGCGATCGCCGGCCTGGCTGCCGGTGCGATCGTCAGCTTCCTGTGGGGCGGCCTGGCTAACTTCGGCATCGCCGATAAGCCGTTCGGCCTCTACGAGATGATCCCGGGCGTGCTGGCCAACGTGGTCTTCATGGTCGGCGTGACCCTGATGACCAAGGAGCCTTCCGCGAAGGTTCTGGATGAGTTCGACAAGTCCATCGAGCTGAGCAACAAGGCCGATCGCCTCACCGAGAAGGAGTTCGTAGAGGAGGCCGCTAAGTAGCCCCTCCCCTCCCTGCGGAAAATTTTTCCGCAACCTCGGGAACCAAACGTCGCCTCGCGTTGTCTAAGACAACATGGGGCGACGTTTCTTTTTCTCTCTAGTCTTTCTCTCCGCCGTGGCTGGTCTGTTGTTTTTCACGACGTCGGTTCCGGTGTCAACTGGTTGGTTGCCTGGGGGCCGCTCTGTGGATCAGCGCGCGCAGGAGCTGGCCCGCCAGGCCCTGGCGCGGGTGGAGGTCGTGCCCCAGCGGATCCGAGTGGTGGGCTACGACCGCACCCGGTTTCTGCAGGGCTGGGCGCACAGCATCGCCCCCGATGGCAGTTATTGCTCGACCCGTGAGCTGGTGCTGAGCCTGAACTTCCCCACCGAACCCGCCAGCCCCTGCCCGCGGGCCACCGGCGAGGCATCCGATGAGTACTCCGCCGAACCGGTACGCCCGCAGGGCACGGATATCGACCACATTGTTCCACTCGCCGCGGCCTGGGATTTGGGGGCACACGCCTGGCCGACGGAGAAGCGTCATCGCTTCGCCAATGACTGGCACTACAACCTGGCGGTGACCGCCTCAGAGCTGAACCGGGAGAAGTCTGATGCGACGCTGGAGGCCTGGTTGCCGCCCAACCCTGCGGCCCGCTGCCCCTACGTTGCCCGTTACCTGGTGGTGGCGGCCCGCTACGGGCTGGCGATCACCGCCGGCGACGCTGCCGCGGCCCGCGAGGCCTGCCAGCTGCCCCGCTGACCGGGTGTTTTGTGACTAGTCACGAATTTTTTGACAGAGTGGTTCACATGGATCAATTTATTACTGCTCTCCACGTCATCGCTGCGATCCTCCTCATCGGACCGGTCGCGATCGCTACCTCGGCATTCGCACCTTCCCTGCGCGCCGCGCAGTCCGGCTCCGCCAAGGCGGTGGGCTCCGTGGCAACCCTGGCTGGCATGACCCGCCGCTATGGCTACATCTCCCTGCTGGTCCCCGTGCTGGGTCTGGTCGCCTTCATGACCGTGGACGGCGCAATGCAGAACTACGCCTTCCACGCCGCCATCCTCACCTCTCTGGCAGCCTGGTTGGTCCTGCTGCTGGCGGTGATCCCGCAGCAGCGCCGCGGCCTGATCTCCGTTGATGGCCTCGACGAATCCGACACCCCGGCGAGCGAGGACGAGCTCGCCGCCGTCCAGGGCGATGCGGCCAAGGGCCTGCCCGGCAAGGCTGCCATGTTCGGCGGCATCTTCAACCTGCTGTGGCTGATCACCGCGGTCCTGATGTTCGTCTAGTCCACGCATTTTCGCAGGCGCTCGCATGCAGCGCGTGAATGCCACATAGCCGTGGGAGTGAAACTCACTCCCACGGCTATTTCTCTATGCCTGGCTTTGGCCACCTGACCCAGCCGACCCCTACGAAAAATCCGGCTGACGTGGCCTCTTCCACGTCAGCCGGATTTACAGGTTTCGGCTAGTAACGTCCCCCGCGGCGGTTATTACCGCGGCCGCCACGGCCCTCAAAACCGCGGTCGTCCCGGTGGCGGCCACCGCCACGGCGATCCCCACGGGAGTCTTCGAAGCGGTTGTGGTGCCCACGGCCGCGCCCACGCCCACCGCGGTCGCGGTCGCGGTCAAAGCGTCCGCCGCCCCGGCGCTCCCCCCGGCCCCGGTCGTCGCGGTAGCCACCGCGGCGACCATCGCGGTCGCGGCGGTTGCCACGGTGGGAGCCCGGGCGGCCCTTCGGGGCACCCGGATCCGGCTCGATATTGATCAGCTGACCGGACACGCGGGTCTGGTCGAGGGCCTCAAAGACCTGCTTCGGCAGGTCCGCCGGCAGCTCCACCAGGGAGTGCTCGGAGAAGATGCTGATGCGGCCGAAGTCGCGGGAGTTCAGCCCGCCCTCGTTGGCCAGGGCACCCACGATTGCGCCCGGGCGCACGCGCTGGCGGTGGCCGACGGAGAGGCGGTAGACCTCCATCTCGTTGCCGTTGCGATCCGTGAACCGGGGGGCTGGCTTGTTGAAGCGCTCCTCGAAGGAGCGGTACGCCCCGCCACCACGGCGATCGGCATCGCCGTAACGGTCGTCGCTGCGGCGCTTGTGCTCGCGGCGCGGAGCCTCCTCCATGAGGAACTTCTCCCCGCCCTGGGCCCCGGCTGCCAGTGCCGCAGCGATGTCCTCCAGGGTAACCCCGTTATCCTCCGCGTAGGTGGTCACCAGCTCGCGGAACACGGAGACCTGCGGATCCTCGAGGTTCTTGGTCAGCTCGCGGTTGAACTTCGCCTTGCGGGCCTCGTTGACCTGGTCAACGCTCGGCAGCTCGATCTCGTTGAGGCGGGACTTCGTCGCGCGCTCGATGGACTTCAGCATCCGGCGCTCACGCGGGGTCACGAACAGCACGGCGCGGCCGGAACGCCCCGCGCGCCCCGTGCGGCCGATGCGGTGCACATAGGACTCGGTGTCGCGCGGAATGTCGTAGTTGAACACGTGCGTGATGCGCTCGACGTCCAGGCCACGAGCGGCGACGTCGGTGGCGACCAGGATGTCCAGGCGACCGTCCTTGAGCTGGTCCACGGTGCGTTCGCGCTGCGCCTGGGCGATATCGCCGTTGATGGCGGCAGCCTCGTAGCCCCGGGCGCGCAGGCGCTCCGCAAGCTCCTCGGTGTCGTTCTTGGTGCGGACGAACATGATCATCGCGTCGAAGTCGGTGACCTCGAGGATGCGGGTCAGCGCGTCCAGCTTCTCGCGGTGGTGCACGATCAGGTAGTCCTGCTCGATATTCTCCGCGGTGCGCTGGGTGGACTTGACCGTCACTTCCTGCGGCTCGTTGAGATAGCGCTTAGACAGGTGGCGGATCGCGGACGGCATCGTCGCCGAGAACAGCGCGACCTGCTTCTCCTCCGGGGTGTCCTCCAGGATGCGCTCCACGTCCTCCTGGAAGCCCATGTTCAGCATCTCGTCGGCTTCGTCGAGCACCATGAAGCGCAGCTCGGAGATGTCCAGGCTGCCCTTCTGCAGGTGGTCGATCACGCGACCCGGGGTGCCGACGACGACGTGCGCGCCGCGGCGCAGGCCCGAGAGCTGAGCGCCATAAGGCTGGCCGCCGTAGATCGGCAGGATGTTGACCCCGCCCATCTTCCCCGCGAAGTCCTCGAAGGACTCCGCAACCTGCAGCGCCAGCTCACGGGTCGGTGCCAGCACCAGGGCCTGCGGCTTGCGGGACTTCAGGTTCAGCCGGGACAGGATCGGCAGCGCAAAGGCGGCGGTCTTACCGGTACCGGTCTGCGCGAGGCCGACCACGTCCTCCCCTGCCATCAGCAGCGGGATGGTCTGCTCCTGGATTGGGGACGGCGAGGTGAATCCGACGGCACGGACGGCGTCGAGCACCTCCGGCGACAGACCCAGGTCACCGAAACCGGCGCCGTCGTCGTCCTTGTCTTCCTTCGCGTTGTCTGCCTGCTCGTCGTCCTTCGCGACGGCGACGTCCTGGATGGACGCGGTCGGGGTGGTGTCGTTGTCGTTGTTGTTTTCTACGGTTTCCGCCTGCTGATCGGCCACAGTGTCCTCTGGGTTCTCGTTCTTGTTCTTCTCGTTGTTGAGATTGTCGGTCTTCCCAGAATCTTCTGCGCCCTCGGCTACAGCGGAGCCACCGGCGGATTCCATCGCGGAATCTTCGGTGTTCTCCCCCAACACATCAGAGATATTCAGCGGCGCATCGTTGACCGGCGCCTGCTGGGCCTCTTCCTGCAGATTGTTCTGAGCTACCGAGTAATCGTTATCCACCGGCTTGTTGACGTCGCCGGAGACGCTATCAGTATCACTCATCGCACTTGACAGTACGCTCTGCGGCCAGCAAAAGCCATACCGCGCCACCCGGTGGAAGGCAGATCGCAGCCTGCACTGATTGTGGCTGCTGGCAGTACTGACCCCAGTGCTGCCCCAGCACTGACCCCGGTGCAGCCCCAGTACCAATCCAGCGCCGACCCGAATCTTTCGCCCAGAGTGTGACGTGGCATACTACGGCTGATATCGATCTGACTTTCGCGGCTTGACGGAATCCGGAGGACAATCCCATGTCGCAACAACCAGCGCCCGAGGCCGCCACGGCGGGCGAATCCACGACTGACAGCCACCAGGGCGAGCTGCGGCGCGCGCTGCGCCACCGACACATCCACTTCATCGCGCTGGGTTCGGCCATCGGCACCGGGCTGTTCTACGGTTCCGCCGGCGCGATCGGCGCGGCGGGCCCCGGTGTCATCTTCGTCTACCTGCTCGGCGGCGCGATCGTGTACTTCATGCTGCGCGCCCTGGGCGAGATGTCCGTGGCCCACCCCGTCGCTGGCTCTTTCGCGGAATATTGCCGCCGCTACCTGGGCGGATGGGCCGGGTACATCACCGGCTGGATGTATGCCTTCGAGATGATCATCGTGTGCCTGGCCGACCTCACGGCCGTGGCGCTGTATATGAAGTTCTGGTTCCCGGAGACGGCCTCCTGGGTCTGGGTCGCGGTGGCGCTGATCATCGTGGGGGCGGCGAACCTCGCCTCCGCCCGCTGGTTCGGTGAGCTGGAGTTCTGGTTCACGACGATCAAGGTGACCGCGGTGGTCGCCATGATCCTCGGTGGTGCGGCCATCCTCGTGTTCAACGTGGACACCGGCGGCACCGTCGGCATCTCGAACCTGTGGAACGACGGCGGCCTGTTCCCGAACGGCTTCACCGGCGTGCTGTCCGCCCTCATTCTGGTGCTCTTCGCCTTCGGTGGCACGGAGATCATCGGTGTGACGGCCTCCGAGGCCGAGGACCCGGAGAAGACGATCCCGAAGGCCATCAACACGGTGCCGATGCGCATCCTGCTGTTCTACGTGCTCGCGATCTTCGTCATCGTCGCGGTGATTCCGTGGCGCGAGATCACCGGCGAGCAGTCCCCGTTCGTGCAGATCTTCAGCTCCCTGGGCATCGGCTGGGCCGCTGCCCTGCTGAACGTCGTGGTTCTCTCCGCGGCACTGTCCGCGATCAACTCGGATCTCTACGGCGCCGGCCGCGTGATTCACGGCATGGCTCGCCAGAAGCTCGCCCCGAAGATGTTCGCCAAGATCGACCCGCGCAATGGCGTGCCGGTCTCCACGATCAGTGCCCTGCTCATCGTGCTGGTCATCGGCATCGTGTTGCAGCTGATCAACCCGACCGCTGAGCGCCTGTTCCAGGACATCGCCGCGCTGGCCACCTTCGCCACAATCTTCGTGTGGCTGATGATCCTCATCAGCCACCTGGCCTACCGCAAGCACCTGAACTCCGAGGACGTCGCCCACGCGCACTTCACGGTGCCGCTATGGCCGCTGGGTCAATACTTCGCGATCGCCATGATCCTGCTGACCTTCGGCACGATGTTCTGGATGTCGGATTTCCACTCCGCCCTCATCGCAGGCGTGGTGTTCACGGTGGCAATGTCCATCCGCTACTACTTCATCGACCGGAGGAATAAAGCCGAGACCGCCGCGGCCTAATCCCCCCCTGAAGCAATGAATCCCCGCAGAGTGCGGGGATTGTTGTGGATTATTGCCCTGTTGCCAGGCGGTAGCCCCAGAGTCGCCCCGCCCGGCACGGGGCTATTTTTCTGCCAGCAGCTCCGCGATAGCCCGGGCAGAACGCTGCCCGGAGCGGATAGCACCATCGATGGTTGAGGTCGCGGTGTGAGCGCCGGCGACCGCCACGCGCCCATCGAGCAGCTCGGCTGCCGGTTGGGCCTGGATCGCGTGATTGGGCCCGACCAGTGGCAGGGCGTCTGGGATGTCGTGGCGGGTGACCAACTCCAGGGCCTCGGGGCTGCAGTCGTAAATGCTGGCCACGTCACGGCGGACCTGCATTTCGGTGGGTAGATCGCGGGCCGCGTCGAAATCGCCGTTGCTGTGCGGGTGGGAGGTCGCTGCAGCAATCAGCTGGCTTCCCGGCGCGTAGGCCGGGGCCACGGATGTGACCTCGCCGGCCAGGTCGATGCACAGCTCACCGCTGCCGTCCACGGTCACGAGCCTGTCGCTGTGCACCTCGTCGCTCACAGTGAACCACCAGGTACTCTGCCCGCGATGCTCGGGCACCGCAGTGCCGATCAGCTCGTGGGCCGCCTGCGCAGAGGTGGCCACGATCGCATGGGAGAAGCGCTCGGTCTTGCCGTTCACCGTGAGCTCCACCCCATTCGGTTGGACGTCCACCGCGCTGACCTGGGAGTTCAGTTCGACGCGGACGCCGCCGAGGCGCCCCATCGTCGCCGCCAGGTCCCCCATTCCGCGCTCCGGCAGGGCCAGCGTGCCGCGCAACAGGGTGACGAACACCCACTTCGCGAACTCCGCGGAGGTTTCCCCGCCGTGGTCATAGAGGAAGGCGCGCAGGATTGGGTCGACCGCGTTCTGGCGGACCGGGCCGGTGATGCCGGCCTTGGTAAGCGACTCAGCGACCGGCTCGTCGCTGGCGTGCCCGAAGCGGCTGGGGCCACGCAGCTCCAGGGAGGAGCGGTGCATCAGCTCGCTGCGCAGCCAGTTGCGCATGCGCACGAGCTCACCCAGCCGTAGCGCGGAGCTGAATTCCGAGCGCAGCAGCTTCGGCACCATCGATGGCGCGCGAACGGGGTCGATGATCAGCGCGGAGCCCTCACGCGTGACGGTGTTGATCCCCGGCTGGAAGTTCTTGATCTTGAGGGCGGAGTACTCCCCGGGGTTCAGGATCTCCTTGACCGCCGGGTACCAAGTATTGAAGAACTGCAGTCCCCGGTCCACGGTGATCTCGCCGTGCTGCTCCGAGCGCACCAGCCCGCCCACTCGGTCAGCGGCGTCGAAGAGGGTGCAGCGCGCCCCGGCCTGAGAGAGCGTGCGGGCCGCTGCGAGGCCGGCCATACCGGCCCCAATGATGGCTACCTCGGTCACGTGCCCCTCCTGCGGTCCTCGCTCAATGCTGGGTGGCACAGCATGTGTCCGGCGCCGTGCCGGGGGCTGTGCCCATCATCACGCTAGCCATGCTAGCCCACACCCCGGCCGCGCCTGACCACCCGCGCCCCGCCAGTCGCGGTGCGTGGAAAGCTAGCGTTCCTCACCGTCTGCCGTCACGTCGCCGTCCTCCTCGTCGGCAGCGACGTCGTCGGCGTCATCGTCCTCAACGTCACCGTCCTCGACCTCGACCCACTCGAAGAACGGGTCCTCGGAGCCGTCGTCGAGGGTGACCAGGAGGTCCTCCCAGTCCTCGGCCTGCTGCGAGACATAAGCGAGCACGTCGAAGAGCTGGTTGAAATCCTCGAATACGCCGAGGTCCAGCACCTCCTGGTACTGCGTGCGCAGCTCGTCCAGGGTGGCGTCCAGCATGTCCAGCTTCGCCGGGTCCTGCTCGTCCTCCTCATCGACGAGGATCTCCGCGGCGATGTTCTCCGCGAGATCGAAGACGCTATCGGGCAGCACCACAAAGCTCACTGCAGCGGTCGGCGCCCCCTGGCCCTCCGAGATCTTCACGGTGACCTTGGAGTTAGCGCTGAGGTTCGCGCGCAGGACGAGGGGGTCGTAATCATCCTGTTCGAACTCGAGGTCCTCGACGCGCGGGTCCTGCCCATCAAGCAGTTCATTGAGCACCGTGATCACCTCATCGGTGGCCATGTGCCGGTTCACTGCCTCGACCGCGGCCTCCGGGGTGAAGACCACGCCGACCAGGGCGGCGTCGAAGTCCTCATCCTCATCGGTGACGTCGGCGAGCGCGACGAAGACGTTCGCGGCCGGTGTGCTGACCCCGGCTACCCCTTCGATCAGCTCGAACTGGATCTCCACTTCCGCAGAGACTGGAACGAACAGCGTTCCATCGTTGGCTCGGGACTCGATGCCCTCAACGTCGAGGGCCTGGGCGATGTTTTCCAAAAATCCCATTGAGGAATCCTCTCTCCGCGGCGCGGTTCGTCTCCTGCGTTGATCTTAACCCGGTTTATTTGCCTCGCGCCGGGGCCGTGCGCCAGCCGCCACATCATGCGCTGAAATTAAGCCCACACTGACCCCCACCACAAGGCTAAAGACCATCCAACCCCCACGAGTCGATTTCATAGTTGCACACAAAACTTTGGCGACATATTTATTTACTTCTGACTATCGGCCAGTCCGGAAAAATATTGTTGCACAGCATACGTAATCACATTGTCAATAGGAGCCTGAACCTTCGTGGCATGATCCCGCAGTTCGGAAACCATCCCCTTAGGCAGTAACACATTAATGCCCTCGAGACCCCCAAAGGTGGCAAAATTCATTAGAGAGCCCTCAATAGCTTTTGGTCCAACATCACGGCCAAGAGGGAGGAGTCCTAAAATTTCGAGAATTACCAACTTAGTTACTGTATGAAGTTTATGACGATCAATATCAATTCTCGAGTTCTGAAAACGACCGCTCTCGTTGGTTAACAGTTGGAGATTTTCCAGAATATATTGCACAACACTCTCCTCGAAACGCCCCCTTTCCCATCGCCACTTAGAGTTATTTCGTTTATAAAACGCACGAAAAAATCCTGATTGGACCGCGATCAAGATCTCCCGGAGACTTGTTTTCTCCGCCGCATGATAGATCATTTCCTCAATCTCTTTCGACTGCTGCAGTGTAGGAACCACCTCACGAAAACCTAGGCTACGATCCTGCACTTGCTCCAGCGCACCTTCAGCTTCTGCAACGAACGCTGCTCGGATAACCCCTCGGAGATCATTCAACTCCTCGCCAGACCACGAGGCACCTTTAAGCCGCTGCAAGATTTCATCGTAGGTGGCATCTAATTGGTCTTGTGTGGTCCGATCCGAGTAACTGGCAAGCCTCAAGCCATCGAACACCTTAAGTCCTACAATTTTCTTCGATTCTTCTCCTTCCCAGTCGAATATCTCAGGATTCGCCCGCGGCCCCGCCGTGAGGACACCTGCAGACCACGCCTTTTCAATAAGCTTTTCTTCCAAACGCGAAATCTCTGGCCTTCCCGCCTGTCGGACCCACGAGATCCACAAAAGAGTCCCGAGAATTTCGTTCAGCCGGGCTCTCATTATGACTTCATCAAAGCCAACGTTTTTTTGCCGGTCATGCAAACTACGTACCGCTTCTTGCCGCGCGGAAAAAAGAGCTCTCTTCTGTTCCTGCTCTTGCTCCCTCAGTCGCTTTTCCTTCACTAAAGCAACACGATGTTCTCGGTGAGACGGATCATAGACACGCTGAACCCGCCGACCAAAATGATGATCGCAATACCGGCATTTCATCCTTTTCCCCGCGATGGCGCCCTGCACTATCGTGCGGGAAGAGCACGCTAGATCGTTGCCACAGACAGAACATGAATAACCCCGCAGAGTTGCCGTAGCACCTGCCCCCGCAACGACCATCACCTGAGCATCCCATGATTCATACTCCAGATCTGCAGTGGCGAACGCCCATACTGGTTTCCCGTTATCCCATTCGTGCTCCCAGTATTCTTTGCCAATTCTTCTCACGTCACTGGCTGCGGCAGTGTTTTCCACAACCTCCAAGATCGGCGACTCACCAAAAGAAGTCTCAGCCATTGTTTATTACCACTCCCATGGTCCCGGACTACTTGAAGGACGCATCCGACGCTCACACCATAGTGAGCGACCACTATGAACCTTCCACCTGGTTATCATTCCGTGGTGTAGTATGCCACCTCTTAGTTCGATGGCTTCTTCAACATTTGTCTTCCCACAAGACGTTCACAACGATAGTTGACTGAATGGAGCTGTACCCCTTTCTCCATGACACGCTTGCGGACTTTCCGCTTGCTATGGGTCATTCGTGGTCACAACACCCCCCTTCACTGCTCTCAGTCAGCCACTACCAGGGGTTCACCATATGCCCCAGTGGTGACTAGGTCCGCGTGCCTGGTGCAAGCGATAGGCTGATAGCTATCGTGTTTGCTTTCCTCCGCGCCTCCTTGAGCGCTCACCGCATGCAGCTGGGCATCATTACCCTGCTGAGCGTTCTCATGCCCGCCGCGGCCGTGCTGATCCCGCTGTTCGCCGGCCGGGCGATCGACGGTAGCCGGGGCGCGATAGGTCTTCTGATCGCGGCGGCTTTCGCCCGGTTTTGCACCCACGGTGCGCGGCGCTTCTTCGCCGGGAAGCTCTCCGTCGACGTCCAGCACGACATCCGGATGCGTTGCCTCGCAGCCCTGCAGGGTGCATCGCCGGCAGCGATGGCCCAGGTGCGCACCGGGCAGGTGGTCTCCCGAACCATCTCGGATTTGAACCAGATCCAGGGGATGCTGGCGATGCTGCCCATCATGGGCAGCATCTTCGTGGAGGTCGTGCTGATCTTAGGGATCATGTTCTGGCTCTCCTGGCCGCTGGCGGTGCTGCTCAGCATTCAGCTTCCGGTGCTCGCCGCCATCGCCTTCTTCTCCCGCCGCCGGCTCTACGACGCGACGTGGGAGGCCCAACAGCAGGCCGCGGACGTCGCCAGCCAGGTGGAGGAGACCGTGACGGGCGTGCGCATCGTCAAGGCTTTCGTCCAGGAGGAGCGCGAGCAGACCAGCTTTATGGCTCGGGCCCGCAGGCTCTTCGGGATGCGCTTGCACGTCGGGCGGCTCACTGCCCGCTTCCAGCCGGCGTTGGCTGCCGTCCCACAGATTGCGCTGATCGCCACCGTGGTTGTTGGCGGCCTGCTCGCGATGCGGGGCGCGATCACCATCGGCGAGTTCCTCTCGGCGTCGGCTTACGTCACCCTGCTGTCACGGATGACGCGCATGGGCGCCGGGATGTTGGTGATATTGCACCTGGCGAACGCCGCCGTCTCCCGCGTGCAGGATGTCCTCGCCCTCCCTCAACGGCAGGCGCCTGAAAACCCGGGAAAGCTCCCGGATGGCCCCGTCGGGGTCCGGGGCACCTTCCGCACCCGGGCAGGCGAGGACCTCGCCGTGGATGTCACTCCCGGATCGACCGCGTACATCACGGGTCCTGCGGGGTCCGGGAAGTCGGCGCTGGCGCTGGCTCTGGCTGGGCAGTCGGCGGACGTTAAGGCCGATTTTGAGGCCTACGCGGGCGGCACCGCGGTCCGGCTGGGAGACCTGCCCCTCGCGCAGTGGCCGACGATCGTCTTCGACGAGCCCTTCCTTTACTCCATGTCCATCGCGGAGAACATCCGTATGGGAACTCAGGCGAGCGACGCCGAGGTGGCGGAGGCAGCCCGCATCGCCTGTGCCGCCGACTTCATCGACGAGCTCGGGGGTTATTCCACCATCGTGGGTGAGCGCGGCCTGACACTGTCGGGCGGGCAGCGGCAGCGCATCGCGCTGGCCCGCGCGGTGCTGCGCAACCCTAGGGTCCTGATCCTGGACAGTGCCACCAGCGCCATCGATACCGTCACCGAACAGAAGATCATCGCCAATCTCCATCAGCGCGCGGGCGAGGGAAACCTGACGATGGTGATCGTCGACCACCGGGCAGCGCCCGAAGACACGGGCGCGACTAACGCTGACGCCGAGAAAACGGGCGTCATCAGCCTGCCCGCTCCCCCGGCCCGTCCGCTGTGGCCGCGCAGCTGGGAGGAGATCCAGGAAAGCGCGAATCAGGAGCTGCTCGGCCTCGCCGATGGCACTGGCGACGACGAGGAGCGCGCGCGAGCGGCCGACGCTGCGAGGTTCACGGACATGTTGGAGGCCGACGCCGCAGCGCTGCGCCGCGTCACCCCGTCACAGCAGGAGCCGACTTCTCACAACGCCACGCCCGCCGGCCCGGAGTCCGAGAACACGACCCCCGCACTGCGGCTGCGCACCCTGGTGGGGCTCGTCCCGGTCGCGACCGCGGTCATCGTGGCAACGCTCCTGCTGGGGCTCGTCGCCGATATTGCCCTGCCATCCCTGGTGCGCAAGGCCATCGACGAAGGAATCAGCAGGTCAGACCGCAGCGCACTGTTCTCTCTGGGGCTCGGCGCCCTGCTCCTGGTCTGTATTTCCTGGGCCGCCAGCGCCTGGAACACGGTGCTCACCACGCACACCGGCGAACGTCTGCTCTACGCCCTTCGCGTGCGCAGCTTCGAGCATCTCCACCGGCTGCCCATGAGCTGGTTCGAGCAGAACGCCTCGGGCCGGGTCATGACCCGAATGACGACGGATATCGACAATCTCTCCAGCTTCCTGCAGACCGGGCTTTCCCAGGCCATCGTCTCCACCACGATGCTGCTGGGTGTGCTGGGCATGCTCATCTGGACCGACCCTGCGCTGGCGGGCATCACCGCACTGTTCCTGCCGGTCATCGGGGTGGGCGCGTGGGTCTTCCGCCGCTACTCCTCGCGCCTCTACCGGGCCGCCCGCTCCCAGGTCTCCACGGTCAACGCCCACTTCCAGGAGGCGGTCAACGGGCTCAACACCGCGGCGGCCTACGGCTTCGGCCCGGTGCTTTCCGAGCGCATCGAGGAGCAGTCGCAGCGGTACGTGGGGCTGCGCACCCGCGCGCAGGCAGCGGTGAGCATCTTCTTCCCCGGCATCTCTTTCATCACAGAGCTCGCCCAGGCAACCGTCCTATTTTTCGGTACCGCTCGGGTCGCAGAAGGCACGACGAGCCACGGCGCGCTGGTCGCCTTCAGTCTGTATCTGACCTTCTTCTTCGGCCCCGTCCAGCAGCTCTCGCAGATCTTCGATAAGTTCCAGCAGGCTGCGGTGAGTTTCGAGCGAATCTCCGAATTGTTGGCCGTCCCTACCGAGCCCAGCACTGGGGACGACGACGCCGATGCCAGGTTGCCGGGCAAGGTCGCCGCGGTGGACTTCTCTGACGTGCATTTCCGCTACGACGGTGCCGAGCAGGACTCCCTTCGAGGCGCATGCTTGGGCTTCCGCGGCACGACCGCCCTCGTTGGCGCGACGGGCGCCGGGAAGTCGACGATCGCGAAGCTGGTCACCCGGTGGTACCAGCCAACGGCGGGGTCCATCACCGCCGTTTTCGCGTCGGGTGGTTCCGGAGTGCAGCGCCTCGAGCTCCAGCAGCTCTCCTTGCGGGCCTGGCGTACGCGGGTAGGTTACGTCCCGCAGGAGGCGCACCTGTTTCGTGGCACGGTGGCCGAGAACATCGCCTATGGTCGACCGACTGCGAGCCAGGAGGAGATCACCGCGGCCATCGCTGCCATCGGAGGCAGGGACATTATCGCCGGCATCGACGGCGGCTTCGCCGGCGAGGTCGGTGAACGGGGCCGGGGATTGTCCTCTGCCCAGCAGCAGATCATCGCGTTGGCTCGTGCGGAACTCATCAACCCGGACGTCATGGTCCTGGATGAGGCGACGGCGAATATCGATCCTGCGGTCGAGGCTGACGTGGTTCGGGCCATCGCACTGGCTACGCGTTCGCGGGTGGCGATCATCATCGCCCACCGACTCTCCACCGCGGAGTTGGCTGACAATATTGCGGTCGTCAACGCTGGAAAAATTGTTGAACAAGGCCGTCATCAGGAGCTTTTGGAATCCAGCGGCAGATACGCGGACCTCGTCGCCGCATCCCGGGAATCTCGCTAGGTCACACGCCGTTTTTCGCCGGTCGGTGACGCGCCACCTGGAAGCGAAATCGCATAGCACATCGTGTAGGCTGTTACAGCGAGACTGAAGTCATGATGAAAAGAGGCGAGGACCTGCTGTGAGCAGCGCGAATTTCGGTCAGAACGAATGGCTGGTCGATCAGATGTACCAGCAGTATAAGAAGGATCCGGAGTCGGTTGACCCCGAATGGCGGAAGTACTTCGAGAAGAACGGCGAGATCGCTGGCAGCTCGGCGGGCGCAGATAACAGTGCCGCTACGAGCACCCAGAGCGCCCCTGCCGCCTCCGCAGGCGCCACCGCCACCGCTTCCGGTCGGCGTGGTGGCCTGCGTGGCGACGCCGACGAGCGCGTCGTCGCAACTTATGACGCCATTCCGAAGCGAGTCGCCCCGCCGGAGCCGAAGCAGCCCGTAGAGGCCCCCGAGGCCGGCGAGCAGGTGCTGCGAGGCGCCGCCCGCGCCATCGCTAAGAACATGGATGCCTCGCTGAGCATCCCGACCGCAACCACGGTCCGCGACATGCCAGCGAAGCTCATGTTCGAAAACCGTGCGATCATCAACCAGCAGCTGCTGGCCCGCGGCGGCGGCAAGATCAGCTTTACGCACATCATCGGTTGGGCCCTGATCCGTGCGGTTCAGGCTCACCCGGACATGAACCTGAATTACAAGGTCGTCGACAACAAGCCGACCGTCGTCACCCCAGAGCACATCAACCTGGGCCTGGCGATCGACATGAACAACAAGGACGGCAGCCGTAGCCTGGTCGTGGCGGCGATCAAGGAGACGGAGAAGATGAACTTCTCCGAGTTCGTCGACGCCTACGAGGACATCGTCGCCCGTGCCCGTGACGGCAAGCTGACGATGGACGACTTCCAGGGCGTGACCATCTCCCTGACCAACCCGGGTGGCATCGGTACCCGCCACTCCGTGCCGCGTCTGACCAACGGCCAGGGCGCGATCATCGGCGTTGGTGCGATGGATTACCCGGCCGAGTTCCAGGGCACGTCCGTCGACCGCCTCGGCGAGATGGGCATCGGCAAGCTCGTCACCATCACCTCGACCTACGACCACCGCATCATCCAGGGTGCGGAGTCTGGCGAGTTCCTGCGGACCATGTCCCGCCTGCTGATCAACGACAGCTTCTGGGACGAGATCTTCCAGGCCATGCACGTCCCCTACGCGCCGATCCGCTGGTCCCAGGACCTGCCGAACACTGGCGTGGACAAGTCCACCCGTGTTGCGCAGCTCATCGAGGCCTACCGCTCCCGCGGCCACCTCATCGCGGACATCGACCCACTGCACTGGGTCCAGCCGGGCCTGCCAATGCCGGACCACTCCGACCTGAACATCGAATCCCACGGCCTGACCCTGTGGGACTTCGACCGCACGTTCAACGTCGGTGGCTTCAACGGTCGCGAGACCATGACCCTGCGCGAGGTGCTCGACACCCTGCGTAAGGCCTACACCCGCAAGGTCGGCTACGAGTACGCGCACGTCATGGACAAGGACGAGCGTCTGTGGCTGCAGCAGCACGTCGAGGGTGGCCAGCCGAAGTACTCTTCCGCAGAGCAGAAGTACATCCTGCAGAAGCTGAACTCCGCTGAGGCCTTCGAGAACTTCCTGCAGACCAAGTACATCGGCCAGAAGCGCTTCTCCTTGGAGGGCGCGGAGACCCTGATCCCGCTGATGGATGCCGCTATCGACCGCGCTGCGGATTCGAAGCTCAACGAGGTTGTCATCGGCATGGCCCACCGCGGCCGCCTGAACGTGCTCGCCAACATCGTGGGCAAGCCTTATTCCCAGATCTTCACCGAGTTCGAGGGCAACATCGACCCGGGCTCCGCCGGCGGTTCCGGTGACGTGAAGTACCACCTGGGTGCCGAGGGCACCTACATCCAGATGTTCGGCGACAACGAGATCGACGTCACCCTGACTGCCAACCCGTCCCACCTGGAGGCAGTCAACCCGGTCATGGAGGGCATCTCCCGCGCGAAGCAGGACCTGCTCACCGAGAAGCACGGCGAGGACGCCAAGGGCTCGGTCATGCCGATCCTGCTGCACGGCGACGCAGCCTTCACCGGCCTGGGCATCGTCCAGGAGACGATCAACCTTTCCAAGCTGAACGCCTACTCCGTCGGCGGTACCGTCCACGTCATCGTGAACAACCAGATCGGCTTCACGACGACCCCGGACTCCGGCCGTTCGACCTACTACGCCACCGACCTTGCCAAGGGCTTCGACGCCCCAGTCTTCCACGTCAACGGCGACGACCCGGAGGCCGTCGTCTGGGTGGCACAGCTGGCGGTCGATTACCGCAACCGCTTCGGCAAGGATGTCTTCATCGACCTGGTGACCTACCGCCGTCGCGGTCACAACGAGGCCGACGACCCGTCGATGACCCAGCCGCTGATGTACGACATCATCAACGAGCTGCCGACCTCCCGCGAGCAGTACACCGAGGCCCTCATCGGCCGCGGCGATATCTCCGAGGAAGAGGCCAAGCGCGCTGCACAGGACTTCCACGACCAGCTTGAGACCGTGTTCAACCAGGTCCGCGAGGCTGAGAAGGGCGCCCCTCCGGCCGAGCAGACCGGCATCACCGGCTCTCAGGAGCTGCCGCACGGCCTGGACACCTCCATCTCCAAGGACCTGGTTCGCCAGATCGGCGACAAGTTCTACGAGACTCCGGAGTGGTTCAACGCCCACCACCGTGTGAAGCCGATCATCAAGCGTCGCAAGGAGATGAGCGAGAACGGCAACATCGACTGGGCCTTCGGCGAGCTGCTCGCCCTGGGTTCCCTGGCTGCCGAGGGCAAGCTCATCCGCCTCGTCGGCGAGGACTCCCTGCGCGGTACCTTTACCCAGCGCCACGCGGTCCTCTTCGACAACGAGGACTTCGACCGCTACAGCCCACTGCAGTCCCTGGCTGAGGACACCGGCAAGGGTGGCCGCTTCGAGGCCTACAACTCCGCGCTCACCGAGTACGCGGGCCTGGGCTTCGAGTACGGCTACTCCGTGGGTAACACCGACGCGCTGACCCTGTGGGAGGCACAGTTCGGTGACTTCGCCAACGGTGGCCAGACCGTCATCGATGAGTACATCTCCTCCGGTGAGGCGAAGTGGGGCCAGAAGTCCAACCTGGTCATGCTTCTGCCGCACGGCTACGAGGGCCAGGGCCCGGACCACTCCTCCGCACGCATCGAGCGCTTCCTGCAGATGTCCGCGGAAGGTTCCTGGACCGTGGCTCAGCCGAGTACCCCGGCGAACTACTTCCACCTGCTGCGTCGCCACGCGCTGGGCTCCCTGACCCGCCCGCTGATCGTCTTCACCCCGAAGTCGATGCTGCGCAACAAGGCCGCGGTGTCCGCTGTTGAGGACTTCACGGATACGAAGAAGTTCACCTCGGTGATCGACGACCCGAACCAGAACGGCGTGAACAAGGACATCAAGACCGTCCTGATGTGCTCCGGCAAGATCTACTACGAGCTGGAGAAGAAGCGCCAGAAGGATGGCCGCGACGATGTCGCCATCATCCGCCTGGAGATGCTGCACCCGCTGCCGTTCAACCGCATCCGCGACGCTCTGTCCAACTACCCGAACGCGGAGTTCCGCTGGGTGCAGGACGAGCCAGCCAACCAGGGTCCGTGGCCGTTCATCGCGCTGGAGCTGCCTGAGTACCTGCCGGGTATCCAGCTGAAGCGCGTGTCCCGTCGCCCGCAGTCCTCCACCGCAACTGGTGTGGCTAAGGTCCACCAGCTTGAGGAGAAGGCACTGCTCGAGGAGGCTTTCGCCGACTAATCGGCAGATTGCCCCCTGCTCCCCCAGCCAACCGGCTGGGGGAGCTTTTCTTGTGTCTGGATGCGCTCTTTACCCCGCCATTTTCCTAGCCGAGCCCCTTCACGCGCCCGCCCGGCTACGAGGCGTCCCTGCTCTTCTTGGCGAGCCCCTGGCTTGTGTACGCCCGGCTAGGACGCCCGCCCCCAAGCCCTCGCTTATTGGACGTAGTCCTCGCCCGCAGCGGTCGCACGCAGCTTCTCGGTGGACACCCCGCCGGCGACGTTATTGGCCGCCCGCAATTCATAACGATCAGGCTGCGGCTTGGCCCACAGGGCGACGATGTTCTGCGGCAACGTATCGTCCTCGCAGATCACAGCCGCGCCAGGGTGGGTTGCCGCCAGCTCCGAAGGGAGAGCCGAGAGCATCGTGGAGTGAGTGATGTCCCGCCACTTCACACGGTCGGGCTCTTCCTCCGCTGCATACATCTCCCGTAGCTCCCGGCCCTTCGCCGGGTCGAGAACGTCCAGCAGCTCCCCCACACAGCCGAAAGTCATGCTGACCTTGCCCTCGCGCAGCTGGTCAATTCTCTGCTCGGCGGAGATCTGCGTCGTGGAGACCTCTGGGGTGTCCTCGCTGATGTCCTCGAATTGCTCGACGTACTCCTGCGCCAGCGGCTCGATCAGCTCTTCCTCCATGCGTTGCCCGCCGTGGGTCCCGGTGCCGGCGTCCGGCACCCCGATCACGATCTGCTCCTTTTCCGCGCAGGACGAAAGCGGTGCCACAAGTGCCAGCGCCAGTCCAGCTACCACCACACGCTTTCTTTTCGGGGTGCGCCCAGCATTGGCATTGCGCGGAAAAAACACGGCTTGCAGCTCTCCTTGGGTGGATTTCACAGCTTTTGGGTCCGCAGCGAAAGGCTTGGCTGCGAGGAATGCTCCTCATCCTATCGCGGGCCTGCCACCCGGCCGGGCATCGTGGCTGCGTGGGCACTCAAGTATTCTTGATTTCCATGACAGAAACTCGCGTTTATGCAGGCCGACTGGCCGGAATGATGCTGATGGGCCCCTACGGGGACTCCATCGGCCGAGTGCGGGACGTGGTGGTCACGATCTACCAGCACCGCAGCCACGTCCTGGGGTTGGTCATCGCCCTGCCCAATAAGCGCCAGATCTTTCTGCCGATCCTTCGCGTGGCCAGCATCAACCCCTCGGAGGTGATGGCGACCTCCAGTTCGGTGAACCTGAAACCCTTCCAGTCCCGCTCCGGCGAGATCAGCATTCAGCACGAGCTGGTGGGCTCCAAGGTGCACACGGACGATCCCGAACACGCCGAGCTGCACGGCCAGGCGCTGGAGATCGTGGACGTGGAGCTGAAGCAGTCCCGCACCAGGGACTGGGAAGTCAGCCGCGTCGCCGTCGCCCAGCGCGGCCGCCTGGGCCGCTTGGGGAAGGTCGCGGTGGTCCCGCTTTCGCGCATCCAGGGCCTGAGCGCGAGCGGGACGGGGCCTGCAGATAACAACGCCGAGCTGCTGGCGTCCTTCCAGGAAATGCGCGCCGCAGACATCGCTATCGCGCTGAACGACCTGCCAGAAGAACAGCAAACCAGGCTCGCCCGGGAGATCCCGAACGAGCGCCTCGCGGATGTCGTCGCGGAGCTGCCGGAAGACTCCCGCATCGCGATCCTCAATCAGCTCGGCGTGGAGCGCGCAGCCGAGGTTCTGGAGGAGATGGAGCCGGACGACGCCGCGGATGCGCTCGCCGAGCTCCCGACCGGCACCTCGGACGTTCTCCTCGACCTCATGGACCCCGAGGACTCTGCCCCGGTGCGCCGGCTGATGAGCTTTTCCGCCGACACGGTCGGTGGCGTGATGACCTCCGAGGCGATCATCCTCACCCCACAGGCCACAGTCGCTGAGGCGCTGGCGCACGCACGCAACCCCGATGTATCCAGCTCTCTGAGTTCCCTGGTGTTCGTGGTGCGCCCGCCCCAGTCCACCCCCACGGGGCACTACCTGGGCTGCGTGCACCTGCAGAAGCTGCTGCGCCATCCGCCCGCCACCCTGGTCAGCGAGCTGCTCGACCTCGACCTACCAGCCCTGTCCGTGGCCGATAGCCACGAGACCGCGGCGCGCTTCTTCGCGACGTACAACCTGGTCTGCGCGCCCGTGGTCGACGAAGGGAACCACTTGCTCGGGGTGCTCGCCGTCGACGACCTGCTAGACGCCCTGCTGCCGGAAGATTGGCGCGACCAGGACTGGCGCGTCGGCAACGAAGCACAGAAGGAACCACAGACGTCCTTGCAGGAAGGTGACGCGGATGCCTAAGAACTACAATCAGCCCGCCCTCGACACCCCGGTCACCGGGGCGCGCCGCTCGCTGTTTTCCTTCAATGGCGACGCCGTCGGCGCGGGCGCGGAGAAGGTGGCCCGATTCCTGGGCACCGGCAAGTACCTCGCCTGGCAGACCCTCGTCGTGGTGGTGTGGATCTGCCTCAACATCGGTGGCATGTGGTGGAACTGGGATCCGTATCCTTTCATCCTGCTCAACCTGGCTTTCTCCACGCAGGCTGCTTACGCGGCACCCCTGATTCTGCTGGCCCAGAACCGGCAGGACGACCGCGACCGCCTGGCGTTGAACGAGGATCGTCGGCGCGCGGCGGAAACCAAGGCCGACACGGAGTTCCTGGCCCGGGAGTTGGCGGGCGTACGCATTGCGGTGGGCGAAACAGTGACCCGCGACTATCTGCGCCGCGAGCTGGAAGAACTCTCCGAGCTGATGCGTCGGATCGAGGACAAGCTCGAGGACCGTGCCCACGACGAAGACGAGCGCGAGTCGGCGGACGGTACGCGAAGTGCCAGCGAATCCCCACGTGGGGAGGCCTAGCGGGCCTGCGGTGAGCCTCGTGACGGGTGCCGAGGTTGAATAAAGCGACCGTGCCCAAGGTACAGTGGCTTATTGGCTTGAGGGTCGGTTTCTGTGACCACGACCCTCGAAAAACACTTATAGGTAAAGAAGCAGATTTAAGGCGATGCCCATGGTTCAAGAATCTGATATTCGCAACGCATTGTCGAAGGTCGAGGATCCGGAGCTGAACCGCTCGATCACCGAACTCGGCATGGTGAAGTCCATCGAGATCGACGGCGCCGACGTGGCCGTCGAGATCTACCTCACCATCGCGGGATGCCCGATGAAGTCCCACCTCACGGAGGAGACGAGGAAGGCCGCAGAAAGCGTGGCCGGCGTCGAGAACGTCACCGTCACCACCGACGTGATGAGCGACGAGCAGCGTCGCGAGGTGCGCAAGCTCGTCCGCGGCGACGCCGCCGACCCGGTGATCCCGTTCGCGCAGCCGGACTCCACGACCCGCGTCTACGCTGTGGCCTCCGGCAAGGGTGGTGTGGGCAAGTCCTCCACCACGGTGAACCTGGCGGTCTCCCTGCAGCGCCGTGGCCTGAAGGTCGGTGTGATCGACGCCGATATTTACGGTCACTCCATCCCGAACATGATGGGCAGCACCGACCGGCCGCACCAGGTCGACGAGATGATCATGCCACTGCAGGCGCACGGCGTGAAGCTGATCTCCATCGGCCACTTTGTCGGCGACAACTCCCCGGTCGTGTGGCGTGGCCCAATGCTGCACCGTGCGATCCAGCAGTTCCTCGGCGACGTGTTCTGGGGCGACCTGGACATCCTGCTGCTCGACCTGCCACCGGGAACCGGCGACGTGGCGATCTCGGTCGCGCAACTGGTGCCGAACGCTGAGCTGCTGATCGTGACGACTCCGCAGGCGGCTGCCGCGGAGGTCGCGGAGCGTGCGGGCTCCATCGCGCAGCAGACCCGCCAGCGCATCGGCGGCGTGATCGAGAACATGAGCTGGATGCAGATGCCGGATGGTTCGAAGAACGAAATCTTCGGCTCCGGTGGTGGCCAGCTGGTGGCCGATCGCCTGTCGCAGATCGCGGGTACGAAGGTGCCGCTGCTGGGCCAGATCCCGCTGGATCCGAACCTGCGCATTGGCGGCGACCTGGGTAACCCGATCGCCCTCTCAGAGCCGAACTCTGAGGCAGCTCAGGCCTTCGGCGCGATCGCCGATCACCTGGCGCTGCGGCGTTCCTCCCTGGCCGGCAAGTCCCTCGGCCTGGGGGTCACCCGCAAGTAGCTTTTGGACTCAACGGCTAACGCCCGCTCGCTGAATCTTCAGCGAGCGGGCGGTTCGCTTTCTCACAGTGCCCTGGCGGAGCAACTAAAGTGCACGGCGCTCCCGGCTAGGGCTCCCAGTGGGCGTTAGAGGACGTCGTCCCACACCCCGGCTGCCCGTGGCGGCGCCGCGGGCTCCCCCGCCGCAGTCTGCTGGGGCTGCTGGCTCGGCGTGCGCACCGGGGAGCCGCCCGGTGCTCCCTGGCCGGCAGAGCTGGCCGAAGCCGCCGCGGTGGAGGCGCTCCCTGCGCCCTGGTCCCCCGCCCCTGCCTGGGAGCCGGCCAGCGGGGCTTGTGAGGAGGGGCGCTCGGCGCTGGTGTGCCCGGCCGGATTGGTCACCGAGTTCACCGAGTCGGCCAACTGGCGGCCGGTGTTCTCCAGGTCGTTAAAGAAGGCGTCGTCCCCATCGAAGAGAGCCTTGGTTACCAGCCCGCGCGGCCCCATCCGGCGGTACTCGTTGATCTGGCTCAGCGGCTTCTGGAATTCCTTGAATTCAGGGCCGAAGTCCTCATCCAGCTGGCGACGCGCGTCGTTGACGAGGTTGCGAAAGGCCAACGCCACCGCGCGGATATCTTTGATCATTCCCGGCAGCCGCTCCGGGCCGATAACAATCAGCCCGATGATCAGCAGCACCAGGATGTTGAACCAACTGATGGAAGAAAACACGCCTCCACTTTAGCCCACCGGACAAGCGGACTTAAGACCTCCTGGCGTCGCGAAGCTGGTGAATGAACAGCTCGATTTTCGCCGCCAGCGTGCGCGGGAATCGCCGACCAGCGATATCGAAATTCAGCTTCTGCTCGGCGCCATCTCCCCCACTGCGCGCACCCGCGCGGCCACGGTCGCCAGCAGCGGCGACGCCAGCGGCACGCGTGTTGTGACCGTTTCGCGCAGCCGCCTGGGGATCGACCGAGTCTTGCGGGATCGCCGCCAAGCGCGACAGCAGTGCGGCGGGCAGCCCCTGGCCCTCGTGCTCAACCGTGTGGCCCGGGCCGTGCTGCTGCGCCATGGCGGTACGCATCGCCTGGGCAACCTCGCGCTGGGACAGCACCTCACGGCGGCAGTCCGCACAGTTCACAAGATGAATGCGCGCGCGTTCAGCCGCGCGGGGACTCAGTTCCCCATCCACGAGGGCGGCGATGGCCTCCGGCCCCAAGTGACCGATCTCCATAGCTCCCACCTTAGGATCCGACGTAGTGCAATTCACCCTGCTTTTCCACGAGCCTAGCCTTCATCTGCGCACGAGCGCGGTGGATGCGGGAGCGCACTGTCCCCAACTTCACGCCAAGAGTGACGGCGATTTCGTCGTAGCTCATGTCCAGACCATCCCGTAGCACCAGCGCCACACGATACTCCGGCTGCAGGTCGGCCAGCGCCGCATCCAAGGCAGGGTCGAGGTGGTTGAGCTCGAAGGCAGCCTCAGGCGTGGGCTCCGAGGAGGCGGCCGGGGTCCAATACTCCGGGTATTCCTCCAGTGCGTCCATCCGAATCTTGGATCGGTGGCGCACCATGTCCAGGAAGAGGTTCGTGGTGATGCGGTGCAGCCAGCCCTCAAAGGTGCCAGGACGGTAGTGCTTGAGGCTGCGGAACACCCGCATAAAGGTTTCCTGGGTCAGATCCTCGGCATCCTGCTGATTGCCAGAAAGCTGATATGCCAGCCGGTACACGCGATCAGCGTGCTCGGCCACCAGCTCGGACCAGGAGGGCATCTCAGCCTCGCCGGCATCAAATGCGGCGGTGGTGGCAGGGCTCGTTACCTGCCCGTCAGCCTGGGGGTGGGGGCTGGCGTTCGAGTGAGTCATGTTTTTCAGCATGTCATGCGGAGTTCCCTGCGGGGTAGTTTCCGACTGGGGAAACGCTGTGAACTTTGGCCGCCACCCCACTTTGGCCACAGTGATTAACAAGCGTTTCTATTTCCTTAAAAACCCCGCCCTATCAGGCATGTCTTGAACCCAAATCAAGTCCCCGTGCCATAGTCTCGACAATCGTGAACTCTGCAAATAATTCCAGCATCAACGCCATCAAGTCCTACGTCGAGCAGACCACCCCTGCCGATGAGGCACTCGCCGCCGCGGCCGAAGCTGCCCGCGAATTCGGTCTGCTCGTCCCGGACGCCGTGACCGCAGAACTCCTCCGGTTCCTCGCGGCCAACACCGCAGGCCGCGCGGCGCTGGGCGGCCACACCCCCACCGGGATCATCATGTCCCCAGCGTGTGGCCTGCTGGGTTCCCACCTCTTCCGCGGCTTCTACGCCGCCGGTGCCGCCCAGGCGCACCTGACCTGCATCGAGCCTGAGGTCCAGCACCAGCAGCTCGCGAAGAATGCCTTCAAGCAGATCGGCATCGCTAGCAACGGCTTCCGCTTCCTACCCAGCCGTCCCCTGGACGTCATCGGCCGACTCGCCTCCACCAGCTACGACCTCGCGATTGCAGAGTGCGCGGTCGAGGACATCGAGGCCACCGTGGCAGCCACCCTCCCCACTCTTCGTTCCGGCGGTGTTCTCCTCCTGCTGGACACGCTGCTGGACGGCACCCTCGCCGACGCGGAGCGCACCGATCGCCAGTCCGTCTGTGCCCGCGAGGCCGACGAGTACATCACGAGCCTGGACGGCGTGACCGCCGCCCGCCTGCCCGTCGGCGCCGGCGCCACCATCATCACAAAGCACTAGTCCCTCCTTCGCCCCCCACGGCTACCTTCTTTCCACCGGCGGCAGCGTCCCGGCAGGCGCTAGCTGGGCGAACTCCGCCCTGCCTCGCACGCAATCCGCTGGTATAAACGGGGTCATGGCTAACCCTTCCGCAGAACACACTTCCGCGCCGGTCAACCCGCAGCTTGCAGGCACTGACGCGGAGCTCCCCCACCAGGCCCCAGAGCTTCACATCACCGCCGAACGCGGTGTGCTCGAGGCCCCGGCGGGAGCCGTCTTCGCCGATGGCGCGATCCACGTCTTCCACCAGTTCCGCACGAAGCGCAGCAACGGCTCGCGGTGGGCGCACGTCACCGCCTCCCACATCCCCTACGACTGGGACATCAACGACGACGTCCTCAAGCCCGAGGGCGAGGAGCTGGACGTCCTCGCGGGTTCCGCCCTCACCCTCCCGGCCGCAGACGGCACCCCGGAGACCGTTGAGCTGATCTTCGTCACCTCCGAGCCACGCGACGCGGGCGCCAAGCGCGAAGAACTGCTGGGCAGCCAGGTCGCGAATGGCCGCCGTGGCGCGCGTACCTTCCGCATCCAACGCGCCCAGATCGACAACCTCGCCACCCTCAACGAAGTTTCCGACGACCCGAAGGCCGTGGCCGCCGGCGTGCGCCGCCTGGGCCCCATCGACGTCGACGATTCCGCCCACCCGGTCGCTGACCTGGTCACCCCGAGTGTGGTCCCCCTCGGCGAGGATAGCTGGGGCATGCTGGCTCTGAACCTCGTCAACGACGAGGACGCCGAGATCGTCTGGCTTCTCTCCGAGGACCGTCAGCGCTGGCGCGTGGCCGGTGCGGTCGAGATCGACGGCGACGTGTCCCTACCCGCATCCCGCCCGTTCGCCCCGCGTCTGGTCAAGATGACCGACCAGGGCGATGGCCAGGACTACCACGTCCTCATCCTCACCTACCGCGACGACGGCACCTGGAAGGCCGAGGGCGACGAGGTCACCGGCTACCTCGTCGGACGTATCGACACCCCCTCTGCCGGGAAGGTCACTTTCCGGCCCCAGGGTGAGTTCCGCGTCCTGGACCACGGCCACGACCTGACCCGTCCCCGCATCGTCCCGGGCGATACCCCCGCGCTGATTGGCCTGGTGGGCGCCCACCCGGACGCCAGCACCGGCGCGGACTGGGCCAACTGCCTGTCCACGCCGCGCGCCCTCACCCTGCTGGACGGGTCGCTGTACCAGGACATCGTTGGCGCCCCGCAAGCCGTGCACGCTTTCTCCGACTTCGGGCTCATCTGGACCGGACAGCTTGCTCCAGGCGAAGGAAAGGTGGAGCTCAGCGTGCGCAACATGGACGGCGGGGAGATCGCGCTGATCACCTACACCAAGGACGCGGTGTCCGTCACCCGCGAAGGCGACACCCGCACCGCGTCCCTCGCAGACCCAGAGGCCGACGTGCTCACCGTTTTCATCGACGGCCCGCTGTGCGAGGTCTACGCCGACGGAGGTGCGGCGACGCTCACGAGCAGTATCTCGGCGGCGGTACCGGTCAGTGACGTTAAGGTCACCGCAACCGGCGGGGCCCGCACCGAAGTCTCGATGGTCACCCTGGGCCGCCAGCTGCAGCGCCTGCACGCGGGTCTGAATTCTGCCGCCGCTCAGGAGCAGATCATCGCAGATTCTGCGCAAGCTGATCGGGACATCGAGGCCGGCGCTATCGACGACCTGCTGGATCTGGATTAAAGCGGGTATCTGCCACGGCTTTCTGCGTGAGCAATGCCAGAGCCCGGGCGGGAACGCGTGTTCCCTGCCCGGGCTTTAGCTTTGCTGTGGGGCGCTGAGTTGGCTGGCCGCTGGTGAGCGCGCGTGCCGCGGAGAGGCGCCGGCAACAGTGTGAGCGCCAGCAAGGGGGCTTGCCTCTCCCCTGCTGCTCGCGTTAGGCCTTCGCGAGGCGGGTGATCTTCGCGCGCGCGGTGACGTTCATCTGCGGCGGCAGGTTCTCGATGCGCTCGGCGAGCACCTTGGAGTGAATGTGGCGCGCGGACGGGCTCATGCCGATCTGTGCGGCAATGGAATCCTGGTCGAGGGTCATCTCGAACTCCACGGTCTCCGACTCCCCGACCGGGGTGAGGTGGCCGGAGGCCTGCTCGATCATGCGCTCGACCTTGCCCTCCTCAACCTCGATGATGCCCAGTGGCTCGCGTAGCTCGTGCAGGTGGCCGGCGTCCGCCGTGAGGACGACGACCTCCCCGCCCGGCTTCAGAATGCGGGCGAACTCGGCAGCGTTGCGCGGGGCAAAGACGACCATGATGGCGTCCACGGACTCGTCCTGGATCGGCAGTCGCGACCAGGCGTCCGCGACGACAGCGCCAATGCGGGAGTGGGCCTTAGCCAGGCGCTTGACCGCCGCGGTGGAGACGTCGATGCCCACGCCGCGGGAGTTTTCGATGGTGTCGAGCGCGTGGCTCAGGTAGTAACCGGTTCCTGCACCGATCTCCACCAGCCCTGGGTGGCTACTCGGCGCGACCCCAGCGTCGTCCAGCACGTCCTCCACCTTGTGGGTGACGGCCTCGACGAAGGGAGCGAAGTGCCCGCCGGTGAGGAAGGTTTCGCGGGCGCTAATCATCGCGGCGTCATCGCCGGAGTAACGAAGCCCGGCCCCGCCGGCCAGCGTTACGTAGCCCTGGCGGGCGATGTCGTAGCTATGCCCCGAGTCGGACACGAGGGTTCGCCACTGCGCGTCACCAGCCGACAGCGCGGTTCCGTCCACCGGGTCCGCCAGCAGATCAATCACATCAGAAAGCACAGTCGCGCTCCTTCATTCAAGCCTCAAGAACTTCTTTTATAAACTATTTGGCTAACCACTGTACAAGTGTGCGGGCACCGAACCCGGTACCGACCGGCGAGACCTCCGCGTAGGTCTGCTCCGCGCGTCCCGGACCAGCGATATCCAGGTGGATCAGGTCGACCCCGCGGGTGAACCGGCGGAGGAACATCGCCGCAGTGGTCGCACCCGGCCCCTTCGGAGCCTGGCGGACATCCGCAATCTTCGAATCCACCGCCTGCTCCAGGTACTTCGGCTGTGGCAGCGGCCACCACTGCTCACCGACCTGGGCACCCCGGCGCGCGAGCTTCAGCGCTACCTGCGGGGTGGGCGCGAACACCGCTCCCGTGCGCAGGCCCAGGGCCAGCTTCGCGGCACCCGTGAGCGTGGCGATGGAGATGATGGCATTCGGCTCGTACTTCTTGGCCACGTAGCTGATCGCGTCGGCCAGGACCATGCGGCCCTCGGCGTCGGTGTTGGTCACCTCGGAGGTAATGCCACCGTAGTGTTCGATGACATCTCCCGGCCGGTAGGCGTCCCCGGAGACCATGTTCTCCGCCATCGGGACGATCGCGACGACCTTGCGCGGCACCTGTCCTTCCGCGAGCGCCCGGAAGGCGGCGATGACGCTCGCCCCGCCGGTCATGTCCGTGCGCATGAGATCCATCCCAGCGGCGGGCTTGATGCTGATACCACCGGTATCGAAGGTCACTCCCTTGCCGACCATGGCGATGGGGCTGCGGCGCTGTGGCAAGCCGATGCTCTCGGGATCCCACACCATCTCCACCATGACCGGCGGCCGGGAAGATCCGGAGCCCACCGCAATGATGCCGCCGAAGCCCTTGCTACGTAGCCACTCGGCGTCGCGGACCTTCACCTTGACGCCCGGGATGTTCCCGACCAGCTTCTTCGCGCGCTTAGACAGCCATTCCGGGGACTTCACGTTGCTGGGGGCATTAGCCAGATCCCGGGACAGGCAGGTTGCCTTACCCAGCTGCACGCCGTCGCGCACCGCGCGGCGCAGCCCCAGGTTCGTGCGATTGTCGATGCTGCGGTGCGCCGGGTTGTCCCATGCCAGGTGGAGGTTGCGTACCGCACCGGGTCGCTTCTCATTCGTTGTGACGAACTCGTGGCCGCCCACGATCGCGCCGATGATGAGGGAGCGTAGCTGGCGCGGCTTGATATTGGCGGGCAGGTGAAGCTGGACGAGATGACGCTTGGAGCGCACCGGGTGGCCTGCGACGACCTGGTTCATGTGGCGGATGACCTGCGCCCCGCGGGCGCGCCAGCCGTCGTCGAGAAAGTCGCTGTGCTCGGAAAAGTCAGATGCCCGCGTGGGCGCATCAGGCAGCCCCACGACCCATTCGACGGGTTCTCCGTTCGCGCTGATCTCAACTCCGCGGGCAGGCTCGCGATCCGCGTCGAAGCGCACATTCAGCACTTCGGTTCCCTCGACGGGCGCGCCGAAGGTGATCTCGGGTACAGCCTGCGGAATCTTGGGAATGGGAGCCACGGTTTATGCCCTTTCTGCTGCTTGTTTATCTTCCTTATTATCCCCGGCGGCTGGGGGCGCTTGCTTATAGTCGCCCGGCTGGCCTGGGTCGCCGAGGTGGGTGGCGAGCCGCTCGAGCAGGGCGTCGACTTCGGCCGCGTCGTACCCGCGGAGGGAGCGGGTGAACTTCACCTGCCGTAGGTTCGCCCCGGTGAGCTCACAATTCGCGCGGAACTCCGCTGCCTGCCTTTCGGCGGGGTGGTCTGCTCGCGGCCCGGTGTACTCCCCCGGGCCGAATACGCGCCCCACCAGGTAAACGAGAAGCCCCGCGACAAGTGCCGCGCCGGCGATCGAAAAGATCCAGTACATCCTTGGGGTTTCTCCTAGGGCTGCTCCCGGCGGAGCATCTCCAGCTCCTCCTCGATTCGACCGCGCTCGCGTTCGAGGTCCTCGCGGCGGCGCTTCAAGCTTTCGGTGTGCTTATCGTGCGCACGGTGGCAAAATTCCATGGCGTCCTCGGGGTCGTCCGTGAGGTGAATCAGGTCGACGTCCTCGGGAGAAATCATCTTCTCCTCGACGAGTCGCTCCTTAATCCAGTCCACCAGCGGACCCCAGAATTCCGTCCCGACGAGGATGATCGGGAAGCGTTGGATCTTCTGGGTCTGAACCATCACCAGAGCCTCGAAGAGCTCGTCGAGGGTACCGAAACCGCCAGGCAGGCAGATGAAGGCCTGGGAGTACTTCAGGAACATCGTCTTGCGCACGAAGAAGTAGCGGAAGTTCATGCCCAGCTGCACCCAGTCGTTGAGGCGCTGCTCGTGGGGCAGCTCGATGCCCAGGCCGATGGAGAGCCCGCCCGCATCTGCCGCACCCCGGTTCGCGGCCTCCATCAGGCCTGGACCACCGCCCGTGATCGTGGCGTAGCCACTGCGGGCGATCAGCGTGCCGATCTGCTGG
This sequence comes from Corynebacterium sp. UMB9976, assembly GCF_030212265.1. NCBI lineage: Bacteria > Bacillati > Actinomycetota > Actinomycetes > Mycobacteriales > Corynebacteriaceae > Corynebacterium > Corynebacterium sp. UMB9976. The sequence continues at coordinate 44,904 of NZ_JASODY010000009.1, read as the reverse complement.
CCGAGCTTGTAGTACTCGTGGTCTTCCCGGACGCGTGCGGAGCCAAAGACGGTGATCGCCTTCGGGATCTTCGCGAGCGCGCCGAAGCCGTCAACGAACTCGGCCTGGATCCTCATCACGCGCCACGGATCCGTGTGCAACCAGTCGGTGCTGTCCTGGGGCTGAAGCAGGCGTTGGTCGGTCGTGGAGTCCTGCGGCTCTGAGTCCGGAGTCCCCCGGTACAGAACGGGCCCACGGAAACGAAAATCGGAGAGATTGGCCGAATCTGTGGCCGGAAAGTTGGGGGTGGGGTCTTCAGTAGTCATCGCTACTCATCTTAACGGTGACCCAGGACACGTGGCCGCCGACAATCTCCTGGCACGGCCAGCATTCCCCCTTAACAGGTGCAGTGCGCGCCCCCGCAGGCCCGGAAGTGGGCAAAGAAGTGGACTTCATTGTCTGACGCGCGCGTGAATATGGTCTAATTCATACATGAATTCCCCCAATACTCAGTCGGCTGCCGACACCACAGCGGCAACCCCAGAGAGTGGCTCCGCCCTCGGCAAGGGGCTTGAAACCCGACACCTCACCATGATGGGCCTCGGCTCCGCTGTCGGTGCCGGCCTGTTCCTCGGAACAGGCGTCGGCATCGAAGCAGCCGGCCCTGCTGTCCTCTTGTCCTACATCGTCGCCGGTGTCATCGTCATCTTCGTGATGCAGATGCTGGGCGAGCTCGCGGCCGCGCGCCCGGCCTCCGGCACTTTCGCCACCTATGGCCGCCTGGCATTCGGTAACTGGGCGGGTTTCTCGCTCGGCTGGCTGTACTACTTCATGCTCGTGATGGTCATGGGCGCCGAGATCACCGGCGCCGGCGCCATCATGGGTAAGTGGTTCGGCGTGGATGGCTGGATTCCTGGCCTGATCGCGGTCGTCTTCTTCACCATCGTCAACCTCACCGCCGTGCGCGGCTTCGGCGAGTTTGAGTACTGGTTCGCGTTCATCAAGGTCGCGGTCATCGTCATCTTCCTCGTCATCGGCCTGGGCCTGCTCTTCGGCTTCTTCCCGAGCTTCGAGAGCCCTGGGCTCTCCCACTTCAGCGACTTCGCGCCGAACGGCATCTCCGGCATGGCTGCCGGCCTACTCGCTGTTGCTTTCGCATTCGGCGGAATCGAGATCGTGACCATCGCCGCAGCCGAGGCCAAGGACCCCACCACTTCCATTGCCTCCGCCGTGCGCGCCGTCATCTGGCGCATCTCCGTCTTCTACCTGGGCTCGGTCTTCCTGATCACCGCCCTGCTTCCGTACTCCACCCTGGGTGACGCTGAGACCGCCGCAGAGTCCCCCTTCACCCGCGTGCTGGAGCTGGCGAACATCCCGGGTGCTGTGATGCTCATGGAGATCGTCATCGTCCTGGCCCTGCTCTCGGCATGTAACGCCCAGATCTACGCCACCTCCCGCCTGCTGTTCAGCTTCAGTAGCACTGGCTACGCACCGAAGATCTTCCGGAAGACGAACTCCAAGCAGGTTCCGATCCCGGCAGTGTGGGCATCCCTGTTCTTCGCCTTCCTCTCGGTGACCCTGCAGGTCTGGGGCCCAGAGAACCTGATCGGCATCCTATTCAACGCCGTCGGCGGCTCGCTGCTGGTGATCTGGGTGATGATTGTGCTCTCCGAAATCAAGCTGCGCCCGGCTCTCGAGGCCCGCGGCAAGATGCCGGTCCGGATGTGGGGCTACCCGTTCCTGCCGTGGCTGACCGTTGCCCTGCTGCTGGGGCTCACCATCCTCATGCTGTGGGATCCCTCGGCCCGAGGCCAGGTCATCACCGTGGCCGTCGCTTTCGCTGCGCTCTCCGCACTGGGCTACATCGTGGGCAAGGTTAACCCTGCTGCCCAGGACCACGAGGAGATGACGCTCTAGAACATCACCGGCGCCCCGGGCCCTCCTGGGGCGCCTCACGTGGCAAGAAAAGTCAACGGCCTCGAAAGCACAGAATGGTGCTTCCGAGGCCGTTTTCTTTGAATCTATACCGCGCCCTCACCCACCGCGCCCTCACCCAGCGCGGCGAGACGCTGGGCGGCCTGGGCGATCTGCTCATCGCTAGCGGTCAGCCCCACCCGGACATGCTGTGCTCCAGCGGGGCCATAGAAGTGCCCCGGAGCCACGAGGATGCCAAGTTCCGCGAACCGGTCCACCGTCTCCCACGCATCCCGGCCTTCGGTGGCCCAGATATAGAGCCCGGCTTCGGAGTGCTCGACCGTGAAACCGCCAGCGGCCAGCCCGGCAAGCAGCACCTCACGGCGCTCCCTGTAGCGCTGCCGCTGCAGGGTTTCGAAATCATCGGAACTCAGCGCCGCGATCATCGCGCGTTGGATCGGCCCCGGCACCATGCCCCCGGCGTGCTTCCGGATCCCGAGAATCTCAGCCATGAGCTCCTGGTCACCTGCGAGCCAGCCCGCGCGGTAGCTGGCCATATTGGAGGTCTTCGACAGCGAATGCACCGCGATCAGGTTGCGGTGGTCGCCATCGCAGACCCGCGGATCGAGGATGGAGACGGGCGCGTCGGCCACCTCGGTGGCCTCCCACCCCAGGCCGAGGTAGCACTCGTCGGAGACAACGATGCAGTCGCGCTGCCGGGCGAAGTCCACGACCTTGCGAAGGTGCTCTACCCCGAGCACTGCGCCGTGCGGGTTCGCGGGCGAGTTGAGGTAAATCAGGGCTGGAGTTTCGGGCCCCAATTTCAGCAGCGAATCAGCGCGCAGCGCCCGGCAGCCCGCGAGTTTCGCGGAGACCTCATAGGTCGGATACGCCAGCTCTGGGATGACCACCAGCGAATCGGCATGGATGCCGAGGTCCATCGGCAGGCTCGCGATCGCCTCCTTGGTGCCGATCACCGGCACCACGGCATCCTCGCTGAGCCCGGTGACACCGAAGCGTCGGGCCATCGCGGCCACGATGGCTTCCCTGAGTTCAGCGGAACCTTCGGTAGGCGGGTAGCCCGGCTGCCACGCGGCCTCCGCCAGCGCGAGCTGGACGTTCGGGGGGACGTCGTCGACTGGCGTTCCGACGGAGAGGTTAATCATCCCGTCGGGGTGGGCGGCAGCTCGCTGCGTCGCTTCAGCCAGAGTGTCCCAGGGAAACGCTGGAAGCCGCTCGGCGGCGGGGGTGCGAAAAGCTGGTGACCGTCGAGTCACGGGTTCACTCTCCTCATTGAAAAACTCCCGGTGCCCCACCAGAAGCACCGGGAGCCGGGCACGCGGCCGACACTGTGAAGGCCGGCCTTCCAGCCACTTAGGCCTGGGGTGGCAGGGCCGCGATCATCGGGGCGTCGAAGTCCTGCGGGCCAAGCGCCGCAGCACCGCCCGGGGAGCCCAGGTCGTCGAAGAACGCCGCGTTGGCGTCGTTGTACTCTTCCCACTCCTCCGGGATGTCGTCCTCGTAGAAGACGGCCTCGACCGGGCAGACCGGCTCACACGCGCCGCAGTCCACGCACTCATCTGGGTGGATGTACAGCATGCGCTTGCCTTCGTAGATGCAGTCCACTGGGCACTCTTCGACGCAGCTGCGGTCCAGGACGTCGACGCATGGTTGCGCAATCGTGTAGGTCATTATTCTCCCTTATGCACTATCGGGTCTAGCGCTAACGGCTAAGCACTTATCTCTTTATTCTGTCACTCGGGCGGGTTCAATTCGAATCACGATCGGCCGTGGGGTCGATATACATGACCGGAATCGCGCCACCCAGCAGCCCCGCTGCGAGCAGGCCGAGCGTGGTGATGCTTTGCGGGATCAAGGTATCCCCGCTGGAGCTGATAGCAGGCCACATCAGCAGCGCGATGAATCCCGCCAGCCAGATCCAGGTGGGGATGGCAGCGATCGCTTTATTCGGGGTCCACAGCAGCGCGGTTTTGGTGATGATCCAGTTGAACACTCCCGCGAAGAGGATCGTCCAAGGCAACGGAATACTCACCTCGCCGATGCTGATGCGGCTGCCCAGGTAGAGCACGGAGACGAAGAGCCCGAAGGCAGCCCCAACGCTCAGCCAGGCGATCCCCGCAATCCGTTCGCGGCGGGTGGTGTCACGGCGCACCTGACTGCGGTTCGGGTCTCCCCAGTGAGGCTCGCTCCGGCGTGTCTCTTCGGGATTGACGGCACGGTGGTTTTGGCTTGTCGCGTTGTCAGCCATTCTCACCCCGTACCTTCCCGTCGTTACCGTGTTCTTGGGCGGTCCCGTTGCTGGGAACCACGAAGTCAAAGTGTAGCAGACTGATCTGTCTGTTTGTGTTTGGGTCAGCGTTCTTCACCCAGCCCAACTGATAACCCTCGACGGGGAGGATCGGCTGGCTGATGAGGTTCGACAACGCGAAGAGGTACTCCCCCGTCGGCGTGACCACGTCCCGAGCTTCGGGGTTGACGTCCGTTCGAGTACCGTCGGCGACCCACAACTGCGTGGCGTGCGCCGCCATCGCCTTCCGCTTGGCCGCGACGTCCTCGGGCGCGCCCTGGACGAAGGCGTCGATAAACTCTTCCGCGACCAGCGCGACCTCCCCGTCCTCCGCCTTACGCCAGCCTTCCGGCACCTCCGCGCCCGCCATCGCCGCGTGGAATGCCCCTGCCGGAGTGACGGCCCACCAGATCTCGTGCGGGGCGGCCTCCTCGCCCGCGTCCACGAGCCGGCGGACTGCTTCGTGGGTCACCCGGTGGGCTCGGATGTGGTCGGGGTGCCCATAGCCGCCGTCGGGGCCGTAGGTGACGAGCACCTCCGGGCGCTCACGGCGGAGCACCCCGAGCAGCTGCTCAACCTGTAGCTCCCAGTTATCCTCCGACTCCCCGGCGAAGGCGCGGGGGTGCCAGATCGTCGGGGTATCCGCCATCCCGGAATCCCGCCAGCGGCTCAGCCCACCCAGGAACTGCGGGCCCTGCTGAACCCCGAGGTACTCGAGGGCGTGCTGCAGTTCCCCGATGCGGAAACCGCCCAGCAGGTCGGAGTGCTCGGAGGTGAGGTTCTGGTACTTCTCCCCGATCACCTCCCCTTCTTCACCGAGCGTGCAGGTCAGCACGGAAGTCTCCGCACCTACCCGGGAGCTCGCGGCCACCAATAGGCCGGTAAACAAGGATTCATCATCCGGGTGGGCGTGGATAAACATCACCCGGCGCGGTGCCGCGTGGGTGGCGGGCTTAGTCATCTGAACGTGGTACCTCCGGTTCTGGGGCTGCCGTCGTCGGTTCCGCCACGTCCTGGCGCGTCCAGCGGGCACCGCCGAAAAAAATTCCACTATAGGGGTCGAAAGGCCACTGCTCGACGGGCTTGTCGGAGCCCACGAACTCTGGGCTCGCAGCGTAGTACTGCTCATCGCGCAAGAGTGGCAACAGCACGGACTGGTTCTGCACCAGCGCGTTCACCTGCTCGATAGCTGCGGCGGAATCTTCACCGTCGCGCACCTCGGCGATGGCTTCGTCTATTGCCGGGTCGCAGAGGCCCGTGATGTTCGCGCCGAAGGTTCGCTGCGGGGACCCCTCCGCCGGCTCCACCGACGGGGTGGCCTCCGTCTCGCCAGGTTCTTGTGACGAGCTCGCCTTGTCGGATTCGGAGGCCTTTTCGCTGGTCGCGGAGCTGACGGTCGACTCCTCGGACTTGCTGTCCTCGCCCGACGTTTTATCCTCGGCAGCCCGTTCCTCAGCCTGACGCAGCGTCTCCGGCTGGACGCAGGAGAACTGGTTGGCCACGTCCGTGGGGGTATCCGGGGTGCGCCCCCACAGCACCGACGCGTCTACCTCCCCCTCGGGGATCATCTCCTCCAGCAGATTTTCCGCATCCACGGTCAGAGCCTGGGCGTTGATCCCGTTGCGGCTGAGCTCATCAGCGATCGTGCGGGCGGCGATGGCCGCCTGCTTGTCGTTATTGGGAGCGGCGATGGTGAAGGGGCGCTCGTCGAACAAAGCCCGGGCCTCGTCCGGCATCTGTTCGGTGGGTCGCTCACCCCATTCCGGAGGGGTGACGTCCCTATTCCCGGAGACGATCTGCGCCACGGTGTCTGGCTTGATCGCCGCCAAGGCTGCGCGGCGCACAGCCATCTGGTTCATCCGCTCCGAATCGAGATTGAGAGCGAAGTTCAGCTGGACCTTCCGGTCCCGCTGGGTACCGCGGACATCCGGCACCTCGCCGAGGGTCAGCGCCGCCAGCCCCGCTGGGTAGGAGGCGTACATCTGCAGCTGCCGGGAGCGCAGCATCTGCGCCCCCGTGTGAACATCCGGGACCGCCCGAAGGATCAGCTTATCCGTGGCGGCAGGGGCTGATCCCCAGTAGCGGTCGTTGCGCTGCAGCTCAATGACACCGCGCCCAGCGTCTACTGCGTGAACCCGATAAGCTCCGCCCGAGGCCACCGATCGCTCGTTCATCATCGTGGCGAACTGCTGCCCCTCAGCCCGATAGATATGGCTCGGCAGCAGATGCCGGAACAACTGCCGCCAACCTTCCTGCGGCTCGCTAAAACTCACGCGAACCCTTGAGCCTCCCCCGGAGACCTTGATCCCAGAGATCTTGCTGTATTGGGCCGCATTCTCCGCGATGCGCTGGGTGCGCAGCTCATCCCAGAGGTACTGGAAATCACTGCCAGAGATCGGGGTGCCGTCGGACCACTGGGCGTGCGGGCGCAGGGTGTAGGCCACCTCGGTCGGCGCCTCAGGGTTATCGGCATCCACCTTGACCAGGAGGTCCTTGTTCATCACCCAGCGGTTGCCGAAGCGGTTGAACGCGGACGGCAGCGTGAGATCAGCGACCGCCATCGTGGATTGGCCCAGGTTTCCGACGATGTGCGGGTTCAGGTTGCCGTCGAATTCATCGACGCCAATGTTGATCTCCCGCAGCTTCGAATCCGGAGTGTCTTCGTTCTTTTCCTCGTTAGGCTCCTTGGCCTTGGGCTTAGCCGGCTCTTCCACGGTGGGGGCATCGCCGGGGCGGGCCTGGCAGCCTGCCAGCACGAGGCTGAGCGCCACCGGGGTGGCCACGAGGGCAGCAAAAAAGCGCTGACGAGGTTGCCTCTGAGTCATTGCCAAGACCAACCTCCGTCAGCGCCACAGCGCTCTATCACGCCCGGGCGGGTGGCTCCCCGCCGCGGACGAAGAGCACACTACTTGTTACGAGCCTTTTCGCGGGACCGGGCGCGGGCACGCTCGGTTGCGTTAAGAACCAGCTTACGCACGCGAATGACGTCCGGCGCGACCTCGACGCACTCGTCGTAGCCACAGAATTCCATGGCCTCCTCGAGGCTCATCTCGTGGGCCTTCGCCAGGGTCACGGTCGTGTCCGCGGACGCGGCGCGCATGTTCGTCAGCTTCTTTTCCTTGGTGACGTTGACGTCCATGTCCTCGTCGCGGTTGTTCGCGCCGACGACGACGCCCTCGTAGACCTCGGCGCCCGGCTCGACGAAGAACTGACCGCGGTCGGCGAGGTTGATCAGCGCATAGGCGGTGACCTGGCCGGTGCGGTCCGCGACCAGGGAACCCGTCGGGCGGCCCTTGATCTCGCCGGCCCAGGGCTGGTAGCCCGCAGAGTAGTGGTTGGCGATACCGGTGCCGTGGGTCTCGGTCATGAAGACAGTGCGGAAACCAATGAGTCCACGAGCAGGCACGACGAAGTGCATGCGGATCCAGCCGGAGCCGGTGTTGTCCATGGACTCCATCCGGCCCTTGCGGGCGGCCATCAGCTGGGTGATGTTGCCCAGGTACTCCTCTGGAGTGTCGATGGTGAGGTTCTCGTAGGGCTCCATGAGCTGACCGTTCTCGGTGCGGGTCACGACCTGTGGCTTACCGACGGTAAGCTCGAAGCCCTCGCGACGCATCGTCTCAACGAGGACGGACAGCGCCATCTCACCACGGCCCTGGACCTCCCAGGCGTCGGGCCGCTCGGTCGGCAGCACGCGGAGGGAGACGTTACCGATCAGTTCCTGGTCGAGGCGGGCCTTCACCATGCGGGCGGTGAGCTTATCGCCACCTCCACGACCAGCCATCGGGGAGGTATTCACGCCGATGGTCATGGAGATCGCAGGCTCATCTACGGCGATGCGCGGCAGCGGATTCGGGTGCTCCGGGTCGGCGAGAGTATCGCCGATCATGATGTCGTCGATGCCAGAGATCGCGGCAATGTCACCAGCGATGACCTCCTCGGCAGGCACACGGGTCACGCCGACGGTGCGCAGAAGCTCGGCGATCTTCGCGGTCTTGACATGCTGCTCGCCCTCCTCGTCGTAGTGGATCCACGCGACCTGCTGGCCCTTGCGCAGCACGCCGGAGTGGATGCGGACCAGGCCGATGCGACCCAGGAAGGAGCTGGAGTCGAGGTTCGTGACGTGGGCCTGCAGCGGGCCTTCGATGTCGGCGGAAGGCTCCGGGAGAGTGTCGTACAGGACGTCGAAGAGGGGCTGCAGGTCCGGGGAGTTCGGGACGTTGCCGTTGCCCGGGTTCTCGGTGGACGCCTTACCCTCGCGGCCGGAGGTGTAGAGCACCGGCAGCTCCAGAAGGGACTCGGCGGCCTCCATGGCCTCCTCGTCCTCCAAGGTGGAGGCCAGCTCGAGGAGCAGGTCCTGCGCCTCTTCGACGACCTCGTCGATGCGGGCATCCGGGCGGTCAGTCTTGTTCACGCAGATGATGACCGGCATCTTGGCGGCCAGCGCCTTGCCGAGCACGAAGCGGGTCTGCGGCAGCGGACCCTCAGAGGCGTCGACGAGCAGCACCACACCGTCCACCATGGACAGGGCGCGCTCGACCTCACCGCCGAAGTCGGCGTGTCCCGGGGTGTCGATCACGTTGATGACGAGGTCGGAGCCGTCCTTACCGAGCCCCTTGCGGCGAATCGCGGTGTTCTTCGCAAGGATCGTGATGCCCTTTTCGCGCTCCAGGTCACCGGAGTCCATGACACGGTCCTCGACTTCCGCGTGCGGCTCGAAGGCGCCGGACTGGCGCAGCATGGCATCGACGAGAGTCGTCTTTCCGTGGTCGACGTGCGCAACGATGGCGACGTTTCGAAACTCGGTATGGGTCACTAGTTCAACGCTTCCTTAAAAATATTGACTATGAGCGATTGGCTATTCCTACGGTGCCAATGTTAGCGCCGCGGTTGACTCCACTATTTTTCCACATGCCTCGAAGTTTTTCTGCATGCGTTATCCCGCCCTGCGCTCGCCACCCCTGTGCACTCCCCCGCTTCCGGGGTCAGGTGGCGGCCAGAAAAGTTTTATCGTTTTCCCCAACTTTTCACGCCGTGCTGATATTGTGAACCAAACCAAACAACAAGCGTGCAAGCGCTGACTGCCCGTCGCCCGTAGAGCGGTGATGAGCAGCACCAGGTTTGCCGGCCCGAAATAATCCACAACCAGCACTGGAAGGCACCACCCGGAATGAACGTCAAGGCCACCTCTTCTCGCAAGCGCACGTGGGGCCGCCGCGCCGCCACGACCTTTGCCGCGATGGCGCTCAGCGCCACGGCTGTCATCAGTCCAGCGCAGGCAGCCCCTGTCGGCTCTCTCGATCACCTCGGCCGTCCGGCACCGCACGTGCTGAACCAGATCGAGCAGTTCGCGAACACCCCTGGCCTGCCGGATAAGGCCAAGTCCGCCCTGGAGTCGGTGGTCGGCTTCTTCCGCGGCGATGGGGACAAGGACCCAGGTGTCTACCTGCCGAAGGGCGGCCCGGCATTCACCCAGTTCGCCTTCCCGACGGTGTCCATGAAGTGCATCGATGGCAAAAACAAGGCCGTCGGTACCGCCATGGCTGTTCCGGGCCCGGCACCGCTGCCGCTGCCTGGTGTGGCGGCGGGCGAGGTGAACTTCGTCTTCACCGCACTGGGCACGGGCCCAGCGGCCAAGAAGCAGGCCATCCCGATGCGTGTCCACTGGGTGAACATCAACAATGGCCGCACTGGCACCACCGTGCTGGGCAACAACGGCATCAACCCGAAGGGACCGGGCACCGTCAACGGCGCCGCAAAGACCGGCCCGGGCACCGTCCTCGCCCTGCTTGAGGGCGGCGTGACCACGGTGGAAGAGAACTCCGGCCCGTCCAACTGTGGTTTCAGCCCGACCGTGGCAATGATCAACGTCCGCTAAAACAGCCGCGATGACCATCGTCGGCTAGCACAGCGCCCGTGGCCCCCAAGGGCCACGGGCGCACATGCTTGCGGACACGGCTAAGCGGCCTTGCCCCCGCGTTCCGTGGGGGCGATCTTTTTGAGCGCTACGCCCACCGCAGCGCCCAAGACCACACCGACCGCGAGGTTATTGGTGGCCAGGGTCGCGGTGAAGACGCACATCATCACCAGCGAGTGCTGCCAAGGCAACCGCAACAGCCCCTTGGGGCTCACGGTGTACCAAGAGATCGTCTTCAGAGAGACGATGACCATGATCGCAGCCAGCGCCGCCATCGGGATGGCAGAGACGACCTGGTGCAGCGAAAGGATGAACAGCAGCAAGAACCCACCCGCAGCGATCGAGGAGAAGCGGGTGCGGGCGTGGGATTCCTCAACATTGACCATCGTCTGGCCGATCATGCCGCAGCCACCCGTTCCGGCCAGCGCGCCAGCGGCAATATTGGCCACGCCTTGGCCCCAGCATTCGCGGGTCTTGTTAGAGGAAGTCATGGTCATACCGTCCACCAGCTGGCCCGTCATCACCGACTCCACCAGCCCGACGGCAGCGAAGCCCAGCGCGTAAGGCAGCACGAGGAAGAAGGTCTCCCAGGTCCACGGGACATCTGGCATGCGCACCTCGGGCAAGCCGCCGGTGAGCCCACCCATGTCCCCCACATCAGGCACCCGCCAGCTGAGGATCACAACCATCAAGGTCAGGATCGCGATGGCAATCAGGGGCGCGGGGATCGCGGCAGTGATCTTCGGGAAGATCAGAAGGGCCGCGATCCCAATCGCGAAGAGCACCCACACCGGCCAGTCGGCGCCGATGATGTGCTCCAGCTGGGCGGTGAGGATCATGATGCCCAGAGCATTGACGAATCCGGCCATCACCTCAGGAGTGATAAAGCGTTGCAGTTTGGCCACACCCAGCAGTCCGAAGATCACCTGAATGATGCCGGCCAGCACGACCGTCACGATGAGGTAATCCGTCCCGTGGCTGGCCACCAAGGGTGCGATGACCAGGGCAGTGGCACCGGCAGCGCCGGTGATCATCGCCGGCCGCCCACCTGTGAACGCGATGACGAAGCACAACACAACCGTGGAAAACAGCCCCACCGCGGGGCTCACTCCGGCGAGGATCGCGAAGCTGATGACCTCCGGGATCAGGGCGAAGGAGGTAGCCAGCCCGGCCAAAACCTCCGTGCGGAATCTTTGTTGACTGCTGAATGCTTCGCGGAAGGAGCCCACCACCGACTGGTACGGAGGCCCCTGGGGAACGGTACGTGGCATGCGCTTAAGCATAACGGGCTGCAGAGCAGGTCCCCACCGCCGGGGTGCAGCCCTAGCCCAGGGGTTTATGCTGTCCGCCCCCCAAGCGCAAACGCTCAGCTCTTGCCACGCGCAACAGAAAAATCCGCCCCGGGCGCTGTATTGCGCTCCGGGGCGGATCAGTGGGCTGCCGCCTGTTGCGGTGTTAGCCCAGAATCTGGCGCCCCATGACCATGCGGCAGATCTGGTTGGTGCCTTCGTAGATCTGGGTGATCTTGGCGTCGCGCATCATGCGCTCCACCGGGAAGTCACGAGTGAAGCCGTAACCACCGAGCAGCTGAACCGCGTCGACGGTGACCTCCATCGCGACGTCGGAGGCGAAGGCCTTGGAACCGGCGGCCATCAGACCCAGGCGCTCCCCACCCTCAGCGACCCCGCGCTCCGCGTTGGACGCTGCGGTGTAGATCATCAGCCGGGCAGCATCGATCTTCATCTTCATATCGGCGAGCATGAACTGGGTGTTCTGGAAGTCCGCGATGGCCTTCCCGAACTGCTTGCGCTCCTTGACATATGCCACGGCCTGGTCGAACGCGCCCTGGGCGATGCCGAGAGCCTGCGCGCCAATGGTCGGCCGGGTGTGGTCCAGGGTTTGCAGGGCGGTCTTGAAGCCCGTGCCTTCCTCGCCGATCATGCGGGAAGCCGGCACGCGGCAGTCCTCGAAGTACAGCTCTGCGGTCGGGGAACCCTTGATGCCGAGCTTGTGCTCCAGGCCACCGACGCGGAATCCCGGGTCGTCCTTGTGAACCATGAACGCGGAGATGCCACGAGCCCCCGCCTCCGGGTCGGTGACAGCCATGACGGTGTACCAGGAGGAACGCCCACCGTTGGTGATGAAGCACTTGGAGCCGTTAATGACCCACTCATCGCCCTCGCGCACCGCGCGGGTCTTCATCGCGCCAGCATCGGAGCCGGCCTCGCGCTCGGTCAGCGCGTAGGAGGCGAGCTCACCGTTGGCGATATCCGGGAGCACTTCCTGCTTCAGCTCATCGGAGCCGTTGAGGATCAGCCCCATGGTGCCGAGCTTGTTCACGGCCGGGATCAGGGAAGACGAGCCACAGACGCGGGCGACCTCCTCGATCACGATGACGGCCGCGAGGGAGTCCGCGCCCTGACCACCGCACTCCTCCGGGACGTGGATCGCATTGAACCCGGATTCGTTCAGCGCCTTGAGGGCCTCCTCCGGGAAACGCTCATTTTCATCGACGTCCTGCGCGTACGGGGCGATGTCGCGCTCCGCGAGGCCGCGGATGGCTTCGCGCAGCTCCTGGTACTCCTCAGGGAGCTTGAATGGTTCGAAGTCCGGGTTGAATCCCATAGGTGACCTCCACAAATTGCGTTCAGGAATTGTGTTCTAGATAACTATCTGACACTGTAGCGCGCCACGGGACACCGGGGCAGCATTGTCACGATTTCACAACTTTTTAGCCCTTCCGGTTCTCGGTTTTTCCGCAGCTCAGTTACCCTAAAATTCATGATTCAGTCCCAGCCATATAGCGACGCCACCCCAGCATCCCAGCCAGGTAATGAGGGCACCGCCCCTGCGAATCCTGCCGTGTTGCCGGGCGCAGCCACCTCCGCTCGCGCAGACAAGCACGCTTCCCGGTGGGCCCGGCGCGCCGCTGCGGGGCTGGGCGCCGCAGCACTAGCACTGACCGCTGCCTGCAGCTGGGGCTCCGACAACCCCGAGGACGCCGAGCCGCAGTCGCTGTCCTCGCAGACGGATCGCGAATCCACCACCACTGCTGACTCCGATTCCACTGGCTTGGCAGCCGCGGAAGATGAGCGCAAGCGCGATGGCCTGTGCATCACCCCTAACCTGAAGATCGACGCAGACAACATGCAGGGCGCTGCTGGCAGCACCCTGCTGGACGTCGTATTCACGAACACTGGCGACGAGGAGTGCTCGCTCGAGGGATACCCCGGGGTCAGCCTCGTGACCGATAACAACGGCACGCAGCTCGGCGCCAGCGCCGATCGCGAGGAATCCGGCGAGTCCAACAAGGTGACCCTCCAGCCGGGAGACCGCGCAACCGCCTCCGTCCGAATCACGAAGGTCGGGGCGCTGGACCCTGAGGAGTGCAGCCCGAAGGCCGCTGACGGGATCCGCGTCTACCCGCCGGAGGAGACCCGCGCCGCCTATATCGAGCTCAAGGGGCTCGAAGGCTGCACCGGGAAGGATAAGTACATGTCCGTGCAGCCAGTGCGCGCAGCCCAGTAGCAGCTGACCAGGGGGTTCCATGGGCGCAGCGAGGTCAGTGCGGTTCGCCACTTTCGCCATCATTCTCGCCGCCACTGCGCTCAGCGCATATCGGGTGGCTGGCCGCACCCTGTACTGGGATGACTTCCTGATCCCCGCCACCTACGGCGCCCCGGAGCAGCTCTCGTTCACGGGACTCTTCCTCCCCCACGACGGGCACCTCATGCCCGGCGCGATCGCTCTCCAACTAGCGGTCGACCGCATCGCCGCCCTGGAATGGTGGCTGCCGGCCACGCTGATCGTGGTCGGCACCTTTGTGTCTGCTGTGCTGTGGGCTGCCAGTGGGGTCGCTCGAGGTCGCCCGTTGGTGCTCGCCCTGCTGTGTTTCTCCCCATTCCTGGGGGCTGCGCTGGGCTGGTGGTCGGCGGCCATCAACGCGCTGGCCTGGCAAATCACCTGCGCTGTGGCGCTGTTGCTGCTGCGCCGGACGAGGCCGTCTTCTCGCGCTCGGCTTGCAGTGCGCGGTGCTGCGGTGGCTGTCACAGTCTTCGTCGGGTTGCTGTTCACGGAAAAGGCACTCTCCGTCCTCCCCCTGCTCACCGCATTGGCGCTGTTCTTCCCGTCCTTCCTCTATCCCCGGTGTCAGGACGTCGCGTCGCGACGCATGCGGGTCCTCACCCTTGCGCCTGGGTGGTTGGTCACCGCCGCGTGGGCGGTGCTCTATGTTGCGGTGACGCGGACTGCGCCGTCCACCGGGGAGGCGTCGGGGTCCGTGGTGGGGGGTGCGGTACCGCGGGCGCTGCGGGACGCAGTTCTCCCCGGGGTTCTCGGTGGGCCGTGGAGCTTTGAGCGTTGGGCGCCTGGTGGCAGCTTCGCCTCCCCCTCGGCTGCAGTGGGCTGGCTCGCTGCGGTCGGGGCCATCGTACTCGTGGCGGTGTGGCTTGTCCGGCATGGCCAGGGGCCCGTTGGCACTCGGCTGCGGGCCTGCGGGCTGGTGCTCTCCTTGGGTTACCTGGCGCTGGTTTTCCTCGCCCTAGCCCTGGCCCGCTCTGGCGCCAACACGGCGGACGTGATCACCGCCTCGCTGCATTATTACGCTGATGCCTTCACCGCGGCCGTCCTGTTGTGCACCGCGGCTGCCGTGCAGGCGGAGGCCCGAGCGCTCCCCGACCATCGGATCGCTGGCCACGCGGCGGCAGCTGATGGGGACCCGCGGACAAGCACCACGCGCCGTCATGGTGCCAAGGGCAAGTCCCAGGCTCCGCGTGCCCGCGCTATCGTGCAGGCCGTCCTCGTCGTGGGATTCATCGCCTCCTCCACCGCCACGACCGTCAACTACCTGGATAGCTGGCATGACGATGAGACCGCCGAGTGGCTGCGCACCGTCAAGTCCAGCCTGCGGGCTGCGCCCGCCCCGCTTCTGCCGCAGCCCGTCCCGGCCATGATCGCGAACCGCTACGACGGCCCGCGGGTCGACATCGGCGAGGTCGCCCGCTCCCTGCCTGATTGGCCCGGCGTATCAGCAGGAACGTCACGCCCCATGTTCCTTAACGACGAGGGGAAGCTGGTGGCCGCGGACGTCCTGAAACTCGCGGTCAACGAGCAGCCAGACGGCAAGAAATGCGGACAGCGGATCCCCCTCAACGAACCGACGCTGGTCAAGCTCAGCGCGCCGCTGAAGTTCGGCGAGTGGACCTGGGTGCTGAACACCACGGCGAGCACCCCCGTCACGCTGCGCATCCTGACCCCCAATGGGCTCGAAAGCTACGAGGATTCCCTGGCCCGCGCGCACCGGGTCGCGGTCCCCGCCGAACTGAACCAGCAACACGTGCGGGTCTCCGGGGGCGGGAACACAATCGAGGTTCTGGCGGCCCCACAACAGCGCTCCACCCCCGCGAACGGTAACTATGTGTGCCTGGGAGCAGGCGCGATCGGTCCGCTCCTCCCCAAGGAGCGCTCGGCCCACTAAACTTGAGCCTTCTTGGCAACCCGGGCGAGCGCGACTGTGCCCCGCCTCAGAACCGAAAGGCTACAACCGGACTATGGCAGGTGGACTCGCCGCCCTCTTGGATGACGTTGCGCTGATCGCGAAGAAGGCCGCGGCCACGGTGGATGACGTCGCTGCAGCCGCCGGACGCACGAGCGCGAAGGCCGCGGGAGTGGTAGTCGACGACGCCGCAGTGACCCCAAAGTTCGTCCAGGGCGTGACCCCTGCCCGCGAGCTGCCGATCATCTTCCGCATCGGGCGGGGCTCGCTGTTCAACAAGCTCGTGATCATCCTGCCGCTGGCGCTGCTGCTGAGCTGGCTCGCCCCGTGGGCGCTGATGCCCCTGTTGATGGTGGGCGGGTTCTATCTCTCCTTCGAGGGGGCGGAGAAGGTCGCCGAGAAGCTCGGAATCGTCGCTCATCACGACGCCGAGAGCGAAGAGGTCGCCGAGGAGGACGCGCTGGTAAAGCAGGCGATCCTCACGGACTTCATCCTCTCGGCGGAGATCATGGTCATCTCGCTGAACGAGGTGGCCACCGAACCCTTCTTCAACCGCACCCTCATCCTCATCATCGTCGCCCTGGCGATCACGCTCGGTGTCTATGGCTTCGTGGGCCTGCTGGTGAAGATCGACGATATCGGGCTGCGGCTCATCGCCACCAATAAGCCCGCGGCTGCTCGCTTCGGCCGGGTCCTGGTCACGGCGATGCCGAAGATACTGAACACCATCGCGGTGATCGGCACCTTCGCGATGCTCTGGGTGGGCGGGCACATCCTGCTCTCCGGCTTCGACGAGCTCGGCTGGCATTGGCCACACGAGGTCGCCGCAGCTGCGAGCGGTGCCGTCGAACCCTGGGGAGGTTTCGCCTCCTGGACCGCGGAAACCCTGTGTAGCCTCGGGTTTGGGCTCGTCGCCGGGTTCATCGTGCTTGGCATCGTCGCTGTGTGCAAGGCGATCGCGACGTCGATAAAGAAGAAGTAGGGAAAACATGCTGGATGCAAGAAACGTTGCCCTCGTCCTGGAAGGCGGCGGCATGCGCAATAGCTACACCGCGGCCTGCATCGACCAGCTACTCGCCCATGAGGTGAAGTTCGGCTGGGTCGGCGGGGTGAGCGCAGGTGCCTCGCACACCGTGAACTTCCTCTCCGGCGACCGGCTGCGCGCCCGCGAGAGCTTCATCACCCTGCCTGCCCACCCCACGGCGGGCGGGATGTCGTCCTTCATGCGGGGCAACGGCTACTTCAATTCGGACTTCATCTACGAGCAGGCAGCGCTGCCGAACGCATCGATCCCCTTCGATTTCGAGACCTTCTTCGCGGACGACACCCCCTTTTCGATCAGCGCGTTGCGGGCCGACACGGGAGAAACGGTCTCCTGGGGTCGCGGTGACCAGCACAACGACGGCGACCTGATGAAACAGGTTCGGGCTAGCTCGACGATCCCCGCCCTGATGCCGACGACCATCATCGACGGGGTGCCCTACGTGGACGGTGCGCTGGGTGACACGGGTGGCCTCGTGCTGCCGAATGCGATCGAGGCCGGCTTCGATAAATTCCTGATTCTGGCAACGAAACCTCGCAACTACACGCGCCCGGCGATGGGGTCTCCACAGCTCGTTCGCCTGTTCAACCGCAAGTACCCGGCGGTGGCGGAGGCCGCATTGACGAGACACGAGCGTTATAACGCGGTGCGGGAGCAAATGACCGAGCTGGAGCGCCAGGGCAAGGCCATGATCTTCTACCCGGAGAACATGATGGTCACCAGCACCGAGCGCAAGGTACGCGCGCTGCGACGAAATTACGCGCTGGGGATGCAGCAGACGATGCGCGAGCTCCCCCGGTGGTTGGAGTTCCTGCGGGACTAGTCCGCTGCGCAGAAATGGCCTGAAGAACCCGGGGCTGACCGCCGAGCCTCAGCTTTCCGAAGCCCAGCATAACCGCAGTTCAGATAGGCTATCATTGCTAGCGAAACGCGCATTAATAGGCGAATATGTGCGTATGCTTAAAAATCTCCAACGCTACTGGCTGGTCTACCTCGCGCTGGTAGTCCTGGCCACGACGGGCGCGCTCCGGCTGATGGAGCAGCCAGTCGCCGCCCAGTGGCTCGCCTCAGTATTCATCGTGGCGGTGATCCTCTGGGTGGGTGCGGACATGATCCGCGACCTGCTGCGCGGGCACACCGGCCTGGATATCCTCGCCGTGGTCTCAATGACGGCCACCTTGCTGGTGGGTGAGTATGTCGCGGGCCTGATCATCGTCCTCATGATCACCGGGGGCGAGGCCTTGGAGGATTACGCGCAGGCCCGCGCGGAACGCAACCTCACGAATCTTCTGAACCGCGCCCCGCAGCACGCGCTCCGCCTGCTCTCGGCGGATTCCGACGAGGTCGAGGAGATCGCGGTGTCGGAGATCGCGGTCGGGGACGTCATCCTGGTCCGCCCAGCCGAGCAGATCCCGGTGGACGGCACGCTGCTTTCCGAACACGCCAGCGTGGACGAGTCCGCGCTGACCGGCGAGCCCCTCAGCGTCGATAAGCACACCGGCGACGAGGTGATGTCTGGCTCCCTGGCTGGCCAGGCGGCCCTTCGTCTGCGGGCGGATCGGGTGGCCGCGGATTCTCAGTACCAACGGATCATCGACCTGGTGGCCACGGCCCGCGAGGAAAAGGCCCCGGTCGTGCGCATCGCCGACCGTTTCGCGCTCCCATTCACGGTCTTCGCCGTTCTCCTCGCTGCGGTGGCGGCGTTCATCGCTCAGGACGCCACCCGCTTCGCCGAGGTGCTCGTGCTGGCCACCCCGTGTCCGCTGATCATCGCAGCCCCCGTGGCCTTCCTGGGTGGGCTGTCGCGCGCCTCTGAGCGGGGCATGGTGGTCAAAGGCGGTGGCGTGCTGGAACAGCTCGCCACGGTGCGCTCCGCCGCTTTCGACAAGACCGGCACCCTCACCTCGGGCCGGCCGCAACTGGAGCACATCGATACCAGCAATGGCTGGCAGGAAGACCAAGTTCTGGCTCTCGCCGCGGCAGCGGAGCGCGGCTCCACCCACGCGCTCGCCGAGGGGATCATGCAGGCCGCCGAGGCCCGTGGGGTCACCGTCCCCACTGCCACGGATTTCGAAGAAATCGCCACGAATGGTGTGGCTGCCGAGGTCGGTCGGCACCAGGTCCGGGTCGGCAAGCTGAGCTTCATCCAGCAGATCGACCCGGGGCGCGTGCGGCGGAGGTGCTATCCGGGGAGACGGTCGCCTATGTCGCGATCGACGGCCAGTTCGCGGGTTCGCTACACATGGCCGACCAGGTACGCCCGGAAGCGGGTGCGTTGATTCGCTGGCTACGCAACCAGGGTGTCGGCAAGCTCGCGATCCTCACCGGGGACGCGGAACCGACGGCAAATGCCGTGGCCGAAAAACTGGGAATCAACGAGGTCCACGCCGGGCTGCTGCCGAAGGACAAGGTGGAGCTGGCGGGCAACCTCGCTCCCCACCCGACGATGATGGTCGGCGACGGCATCAATGACGCCCCGGTGCTCGCCGCGGCAGACGTCGGCATCGCCCTGGGCGTGCGGGGAACGACGGCGGCCGGCGAGGCCGCGGACGCCGTCATTCTGAAGGACAGCCTCGCTCCCCTGGCCGAGGCGATCGAGATCGCTCGGCACACGCTGCGGACCGCCAAGACCTCGATCATCATCGGTATCGCGCTCTCGGTGGGGCTGATGCTGGTGGCGGCATTCGGGTACATCCCGGCGGTCGCGGGCGCCCTGTTGCAGGAGGTCGTGGACCTCGCGGCGATCCTGTATGCGCTGCGGGCGCTACAGGCGCCAGTGGCCAATCTCGAGGGTTCCGCGCAGCGCTAGCCGCACCGCTCACTCTTCACCTGCCCCCATGCTGGGGCACTGCGCACGCTCTGCAGGCTTCTGACCCGGCCGTTACAGTGGGACTCAAAGGGCACCACTGTGGCTGGTCGCCCCGGACCGGCAACCAGCCGCAACTGCTTCTTAAAAAACAGAAACTTAGGTCTGAATTCGAGGAGCGATTGAACCCATGGCTATGACAGTCGGCGAAATGATGGTTAAGGCTCTGGCCGAGCACGGGGTCTCCAAGGTCTGGGGCGTGGTGGGCGATGCCCTCAACCCCATTACGGACGCAATCCGGCGCGAGGATCGCATCGACTGGATTGGTGTGCGCCACGAAGAGGCCGGTGCCTTCGCCGCCTCCGCGCAGGCCCAGCTCACCGGTGAGCTCGGGGTGGTCATGGGCACCGTCGGCCCCGGCGCGATCCACCTGCTCAACGGGCTTTATGATGCTCAGAAATCCCACGCCCCGGTGCTTGCCATCGTGGGCCAGGTCCCGCAGGCCTCCATCGGGACGAACTTCTTCCAGGAGGTCAACAACGACCGCCTCTTCGACGACGTCTCCGTCTTCACCGCAACAGTCACCACCGCCGAGCAGATGCCCTACCTCTTCGAGCAGGCCGTGAACGCCGCGATCGCCCAGAGTGGCGTGGCGGTTCTGAGCATCCCCGCCGACGTGGGCGGCCTGACCCTGCCCAAGGAGGCCACCACCCCACGCTTCGCGCCGAAGCCCGCGGGGTCTACCCCGTCTGCCGACCGGATCGGCGAGGCGGTCAACGCCTTGCAGTCGGCGGAGAAGGTCTCGCTGCTGGTCGGCCGCGGGGCGCAGAACTCCCGCGAGGAGCTGCTGGAGCTGGCCGAAATCCTGGACTCCCCGATGGTGTTGACGCTTAAGGGCAAGGAGTTCCTTGAAGACGAGAACCCATGGCAGCTCGGCCAATCAGGGCTGATTGGTAACCCGGCGGCGATTAAGGCCATGGAGGAATCCGACACGATCTTCATGATCGGCACGGACTTCCCCTACCGGGAGTGGATCCCATCCGGCAAGCAGATGATCCAGCTGGATATCAACGCCAGCCACATCGGTCGCCGCGCCCAGATCGACGTCGCCCTGGTCGGTGACGCCACCGAAAGCCTCCGCCTGCTGATCGGCGCGCTGCGCAGCGCCGGCGTCGAAAAGGATGCGAAGGACTGGGCAGAAGGGCTGCGTAAGCGCTACGAGCGCTGGCTGGACGGGCAGAAGAAGCTCGCTAACCCGCACTTCGATGAAACGCTGCTCGGCAAACTGCGTTCGCTGGGCGATAACCCCAGCAAGCGGATCCGCCCGGAGGGTGTGGCCACCGCGCTGGACGAGGTCTGCGCCGACGATGCGATCTTCACCTCGGATACCGGAATGTCGACGGTGTGGCCCTCCCGGCTGCTGCCGATGCGTGGCACCCGGCGCCTCATCGGTTCTTATAATTTGGGTTCGATGGCCAACGCCTTGCCGATGGCGCTGGGCGCGCAGGCAGAGTACCCGGATCGCCAGGTCGTGGCCATGGCCGGCGATGGTGGGCTCATGATGTTGGCGGGCGATCTGCGCACCGCGGTGACCTACGATTTGCCTATCACCGTCGTGGTTTTCAACAACACGAAACTCGGCATGGTGAAGCTGGAAATGGAACAGGTCGGCCTTCCGGAGTACGGTACTGATTTGGATAATCCAGACTTCGCTGAACTTGGCCGTGCCATGGGCCTGGAGGCGGTGCAGGTCTCCGAGCCAGAGGAACTGGCCGAAGCCCTGCGCACTGCGGTGCACTCCCCCAAGCCCTACCTGGTCGAAGTTCTCACCAACCCCGACGAGGTGTCGGTGCCGGGCGAAATCGAACCCTCCCAGGTTTATGGTTTCGCCCGGGCGAAGGCGCTAGAGCTGCTTCCGGATGTGAACTTCCGGAAGTAGCGGGAAGCACCTTCAAGGGAAAAGTTAAGAATGAGAAGCATCAAAATTGGGTTGGCGCTCGTCGGGCTACTGGTCGGCGCTGGCTTCGCAACCGGCAAGGAAGTTACCCAGTACTTCGTCAGCTTCGGCACGATGGGTGTGTGGGGTGTGCTCGTCGCAGCCATCACCACCGCCGGTGCCGCGATCGTGGCGATGACGGCGGGAAGTTTCTTCCTCGCCGAGGAGCACTCCTCCGTATTCAACCGCATCTCGCACCCGATCATCTCCAAGGTGATGGATGCGGGAGCGACCGTCACCCAATTCGCGATTGGCTTCATCATGATCGCCGGCGCCGGGGCCGTCGTCGAGCAGCAATGGGGCATTCAGCCCTGGATCGGCGCCCTGAGCCTGACGATCATCATCGCCCTGGTGGGTTTGTTGGACGTGGACCGCGTCTCGACGATCATCGGCGGAGCGACGCCCCTGATCGTCGTGGTAATCCTCATCGTCTTCGTGTGGGTGCTGCTGAATAAACCGGACGGCTCTTTCACGGAGCTGGCTGCCATCGGAGCACAAAACGAGTCCCCAGTGCGGCCATGGTGGCTCTCCGCGCTGAACTACACGGGCATGACGCTGGCCACCGGTATCAGCATGATCCTGGTCATCGGTGGCGATAGCGCCAACATGCAGAACGCGATCCGCGGTGGCCTGCTGGGTGGGCTGATCTACAGCACCATGGTGGTCATCGAGGTCATCATGCTGCTGCTGGCCGCCCCACTGGTCCTCGGCTCCGACGTCCCGATCCTGGCACTGACGACGCACATCGCACCGTGGTTCAGCCACTTCGCCAGCGTGGTCGTGGTGTTCATGGTTTTCAACACAGCCCTGGGCATGTTCTATGCCCTGGGACGCCGCCTGACCGCCAAGAAGCCGGAGGCCTACCGCCCGGTGTATCTGCTGGGTGTGCTGGTCGGCTTCGGCGTGAGCTTCGTGGGCTTCGGCGACCTGGTCAACATCGTCTTCCCGATCCTGGGCTGGATCGGCATGGTCATCGTGGGCGCGTTGATCCTATGGCGCTTCAAGACGGCCAGCCGCATCGAGGCAGAGGGCAAGGCCCGCTCCCGCATCTGGAAGTATGCCACGGCTCCGGCCAAGGCGTCCACCCGTGACCTGCGCCGCATCGCAACACTGATCCGCGGTACCGCGCCGGAGAATGAGCGCTTCCGTGAGAAGCTGCAGGATGAGTTGGAGCAGCAGCACGAGGGTGAGGGCGAATACGAGGACTCCCCGGAGGCTGCTCAGCACCAGGAGATGCTGGACAAGCTCGAGGAGTACGACGAGCGCTACGCGGCACAGCACGCCACGGGCGCGTCGGATCAGTCCCCTGACGCTGCAGCGGACGCACCGAAACAGAGCTAGGACCAGCGCGGCCAGCCCCGTGCTCTGGAGCCCAATCGGCTCCCAGGGGGGGATGGAAGGGAAGGTTCACGATAACAGCACAACAAAAAGCGCCCAGCCTGTCGGCGGGGCGCTTTGTCTGACCTTGGGGGCTGAAGGTTTTTAGTCGACGTCGTCCGCCTGGGTCTGGTGGACGGTGCCGTGAGCGTGGTGCGGCGGGGCGTAGATGCTGTAGAGCTTCATCGGCTCATCACCAATGTTGATGATGTTGTGCCAGGTCCCCTTCGGAACGATGACTGCCCAGTCGGCGGAGACCTCCTCGGTGAAGGTCACCTCATCCTTGGATGGGCCCATCTCGACGCGGCCACGGCCGGACTCGAGGCGCAGGAACTGGTCCTCCTTGGTGTGAACCTCGAGGCCGACGTCCCCGCCCACCGGGATGCTCATCACGGTGACCTGGAACTGCTCACCGGTCCACAGGGCGGTGCGGAAGGTCTCGTTATCGAGGGTTTCCTTCTCGATATCGACGACGAACGGCTTCGGGCCCTGATCGCGTGTCTCTGCCATGACTACTCCTTGTCCTCGAGTTTCTTTGGCTTAGTCGGTCTCGGCTGTGCCAACCGTAATCCGTGGTCAAACGGCTACGCCTCAATTGTAGGCGCAATCATGCAGGCCCGCCCGGGTGAGATGGCAGCACGCCAGGCAGGCGGCTAGGCAGGCTTTAGGCCCCGCGGCGGCGCAGCAGCAGCCAGGCGCCAGCCGCAGCGAGGACGACGACGCCCGCGCCGATGCCGACGTTGCGGGCCGTGTTCCCGGAGTCCTCCGAGGAGGCCGCGGCTGCAGGTTCGCTGGAGTCTTCCTTCTTGTCCTCGCCCTTCGCATCACCGCCGCCGATGATCCCGCGGATCCAGTCGGCCTGCTCCGCCACCGGTGCGACAGAGACAGCAGCGTTCGAGGTCATCTCCTCCTCCGTCGGGTTCTCCGGGTCCTCGAACAGACCGGCGGACATGATGCCGGCAACCTTGCCATCGGCGAAGATCGCGCCACCGGAGTCGCCCGGCTGGATGCGCGCGCCGTCCTTCAGGGCAACGTCGAGGGCCTTCGGGGCCTCGTAGAGCGCGAGCGGCGAGTCGCCGCGGACCTTAGCCTTGGCGGACGGCAGCTTCGTGGAGCCACCGGAGCCGTCGGAGGACCAGCCGTAGATGTTGACGTCCCCGGTGGGCACCTCATCCGCGACCTCAGCGAAGGTCTCCAGGTTGATCTCCTGCTCAGTGTGGAGCAGGGCGATGTCCCCGCGTGGAGCAACCTCGTGACGGTCAACCTTGTACACCCGCTGCTCATCGCCCTGGCCGATGCGTACCGAACCGCCCGGCTTGGCGGCCGCATCGATGCAGTGACGGGCCGTGATCACCCAGTGGGGGTCGATGGCGGTGCCGGTGCACACGCCCTCGTCAGGGTCAGAATCATCGACGCGGACGGAGACGACCGGCTTTGCCTCCTCGGTATCCCCGGCGAAGGTCTTGCTCTCCATGGCACCGGCTGGTGCGATGGCGAGTGCTCCTGCTGCGACCACCCCGGTGGCCACACTAGCTGCGAACTTCTTCATTTTTATCCTTTCCAAACACCGCGGTGATGCGGCGAAGCAGAGTTTCCAACGGCCCACGGTCACACACCGCGAGCCACGCATAAGAGATGAGAATGGCGCCGCCCAGGCTGGCCCAGAAGCCGAACCACTCCGGTGCCAGTCGGTCCGCCGTGAGCACGTGGATGCAGTAGATCGTGAGCGGCATGCGACCCAGCGGTGCGAGCCGCCCGATCCCCCGCTGCAGCAGGCAGCACAGCGAACAGATGCCCACCGACGCCCCGATGCTGCCGATGATGTCGCCCAAGCCACCGGTGTGGCCACCGACGTCGAAAAACCCGGGCAGCATGGTGTACCAGCGAAGCGCGAGGTCCACGGCGAACAGTCCCAGCCCAACCACGAGGCCAAGAACAAGGCGCTGGCGCGTGAGCATGTGCCGCCGGAAGAGCATCCCGGCGATCATCAGCGCTCCCCACATCAACGGCGAGTAGGGCCAGAAGGCGGGAATCAACACCGTCGCAGTGGAGGCCAGGACCGCCGATGCAAAGGCCAGCACGCAGGCCAGCCACAGGAGCACGGGCGAGCTCCAACGCGGCGCCCAGGCAAGCAACGCCATGCAGAGTCCGATGGTCCCGAGCACCACGAACACCTCCCCGGTGAACGGGGCGAGCGCGAAGTGCAACGCGATCAGGCACAGCCCGCGCACGATGAGCTGAACAGGACGTGCCCGCATGTAACCCATCGACACCCCGGAGATGAAAGCAAACAGTGCGGCCGGGAAGCCGTAGAACACCTGGACAGCCACGCCATCCAGGTAGGTCAGGTGGGCGACCATCATGCCGACGAGCGCAACTGCCCGCGCGACGTCGATACCAACGTTTCGGTTCTGCATAGCGTGAACGGTACGCAGGCCGATGTTGCGGGGACGTTAACGCGGGCACAACACCCGTGCCGTTACGATCGGTGCCATGACAATCCGCGTTCTCGTCGTCGACGACGAAAGCTACCTCGCCGACGCCATTTGCACCGCGCTGAACAGCGCAAACATGCAGGCCACTGCGGTCTACGACGGTGCCACCGCGCGCTCGTCAATCGACGATATCCGGCCCGACGTCGTCGTCCTGGACCGCGACCTGCCTGGCATCCACGGCGACGACATCTGCCGCTGGGTCGTCGATGCCCACCCTGCGACGAGGGTGATCATGCTGACCGCCTCGGGCACCCTGGACGACCGGCTGGAGGGCTTCGACCTCGGCGCGGATGATTACCTACCCAAGCCCTTCGAGGTCCCGGAGCTCATCGCGCGGGTTAATGCGTTGGCTAAGCGAAACCTGCCGGTGCGCGGCGAGGTCTACCGGTGCGGCAACGTGCGGCTGGACACCTTCCGCCGCGAGGTCACCCGGGGTGGGGTGCCGGTGGCCTTGAGCCCGAAGGAGTTCGCGGTGTTGGAGGTCCTCATGGAGGCAGCCGGTGGAGTGATTTCCGCCGAGGATCTGCTCGCGGAGGCGTGGGACGAGAATGCCGACCCATTCACGAATTCCCCGCGCGTGACGGTCTCCCACCTGCGCAAAAAGCTGGGCGAGCCGCGCATCGTGCACACCGTGGCAGGTGCCGGTTACTACGTGGCGGAGGCGCCGCGATGAAGTTGAGCTTGCGGGCACGGATCACCGTGATGTTCCTCGGCACCGTCCTGGGCGTGGGGTTGGCGCTGATCGGGTTGGTGTATGCATATTTGAAACTCACGCCGGTGCCCTTCATGGCCCAGATCCCGACCCCGGATGAGGGGCTGGTCATCGACGGGGCGGTGCCGATCGCCGATGAGGTTCTGCGCCGTGTGCTGGTGGCCTCCCTGACTGTGTTGGCGCTGCTCACCGCGGTCGCTGGGGTGATCGGTTGGTTCGTGGCTGGGCTCGTGATTAAGCCGCTTCGGGATTTTGCGGACGACGCCGCGACCGTCACCCGGGGTGACTTGAGTGCCCGCATCAGCCACCAGGGCCCTGATGACGAGGTGGGTGAGTTGGCGGATGCGCTGAATGCCATGCTCGACGAGCTGGCGGATGCCCTCGAGCGGCAACGCCGCTTCGCATCGAACGCCTCCCACGAGCTGAAGACACCAATCGCGACAATCCAGACGATGGCTGATGTGGCTCTGGCCAGTGGCGATGAGCAGGTTCTGCGGGACACCTTGGGCCGGGTGCGCGAGGTCAATGCGCGCGCCGCCGATACCGTGGCTGCCCTGCTGCAGCTGGCGAACGTGGACGTCCGCGATCGCCAGGAGCTGGATCTGGCCGCGCTGTGCCGTGACATCGGTCGTGGGCAGGGCGTGGCGGTGACAGCGGAAGCGGTCACGGTGGCTGCCTCCCCCACCCTGGTGCGTCAGGCGGTGGAGAACATGGTGCGCAACGGGATCACTCACGGTGAGGATCCGTCCATGACGGTGGCACAGGTGGGCCGGAACGCCGAGATCACCGTGGAGTCCGACGGCCCGCAGCTGGACGCGGCGGAGGTCCGCACGTGGGTGGAGCCCTTCGCCCGGGCGCAGCGGACCTCGGGGGCCGGTCAAGGCCTGGGGCTGGCGATCGTCGATGCAATTGCGAAAGCCCACGGCGGTTCGGTGGAACTGACGCCGCGGGCTCAAGGCGGGCTGATCGTAACGCTGCGACTACCTGCGTAGAGGGTGAGCGCAGCTCCGGAGTGCTTCTTAGGCTTCGAGCACGTAGCGCAGGATCTCCACGACCTGGTCGGTGGTGGTGCACCACGCCTGCGCGGCGGCGTCGACCTCCTTGAGCGGGTGGACGATGTCCTCGCCATGCAGCGTGACATAGGGCTTGTCGAGTGCCGCGCAGTAACCCGCGTCGAAGGCGGCATTCCACTGCTTGTACTGGTCCCCGAAGCGGACGACGACCATGTCGGCCTTCTCAATCAGGGTGCGGGTGCGGATGGAGTTCACCTTCGAGGACTGGTGATCGCGCCAAAAGCCCGCGGGTGCCTCGCCGAGGTGGTCGCCCGCTGCGTCGCTGGCGGGGTGGTCGGTCACCGGCGCGGTGAATACGACGTCGAGCCCGGCGGCCTCCGCGCCGCGCTGGATCTCTTCGCGCCAGTCGGTGTGGATCTCGCCGGACAGGTACACGTTGAAGCTCAAGGCCTTTTCTCCTTACGGTTTTTGACGTTGACCTTGAAGTTTACGACGTGTCGTCGCAAAGTCACCTTCTCATTCGTGAAGCCGATGTAAGTGTAATCGCTTGGCGCGTAGCATTGGCGACATGCGCATTTACACCGTGGGCCACTCCAACCTCGAATTCGAGGACTTCGCTGAAATGATCAAGGCTGCCGGTGTGGCATCCATCGTGGATGTGCGCAAGCTGCCCGGGTCCAGGAAGTACCCGTGGTTCAACGAGGACCACCTTGCCGAACACCTTCCCACATGTGGCATCACTTACAGCAGAAGCGAGGGCCTCACCGGGCGGCACAACGTGTCCCACTCGGTGCCGTTTGAGGTTAACGGCAACTGGCGTAACCGCAGCTTGCACAATTACGCCGACCATGCGCTGGGCGAGGAGTTCTCGGACGCGCTCTCGCAGCTACGGGTGAACGCCGCCGAAACCCCCACCGCGATCATGTGCTCCGAGGCGGTGTGGTGGCGCTGCCACCGGCGTATCATCGCCGACCACCTCATCGCCCACGGTGACGAGGTTGGCCACATTATGGGCCTGGGTGCAGCCGGGGCGAAGGTGAGCGAGGCAACGCTCAACGACGGCGCAGTCATCGGCAACGATCTCCTCGTGCGCTACCCCGAGCGGGGCTAGCGCGTACACCAGAGACCCGAGAGTGCGGGGATTCGGAAAGTATTCCTTATTGGTGCGAATTGTGCCGGACCAGAGCTTCTACCACCAGTCCTGTCTCTCCGAAGGCGTAGGCTCGTGCAAGCTGATCATGAAACTCGCGGCTCACCGTCGGGTCCGCGCCGTCGTGTGGCACTGCCATCAGCAATTCGGTCCCTTGGCCGATTAAATAACTGTTCGCGGCGAAAAACGCGGTGCCCTTGTTGCCGTCTTCGAAGGGTTGAGCTCGTGCAACTTCGACGAAGAGATGGGCGGCGGACTGGAGGGCGTCGTCAAGCAAGAGCTGCTCTTGGATGAGCGCGTCGAGCCCTTCAACCGTCATCGTCGCAGGCTCATGCCGGCCGTGGGCGGTGTGCACGCCGATTCCCTGTTCCGCGCGGCGTAACTTGCCGGGGTTGAGTGCGGCGCTGCGCGTGAGCTGCGCGTTAATTCGTCCGAGATAGTCTGCGGTAACTGGCTCACCGGCGGTGACGATGACGAACTCCGCCGCCGCTTCCAAGTCCTGCAGCAATGCCAAATCCCCGCGGCCACGCACCCCGTCCGTATCACCCGAGCGCAGGTAGCGGTCGGTGGCAGGACGACTGGTGGACAGGCCATCGAAGACCACGCCTGCGGTATAGATGACGTCGAGCAGATCGGTCACGTGCATGTCTTTTACGCTACAGCTCGCGGACGTAGCGCAGCATCCGCGACTGTAATAACCTAGTCCTTCGTCTCAGATTGAGCAGTAGGGTGGGCAGCATGAAAGACCTGGTCATTGCGCCTGGCCCGGGGATCCCCGACGGCGTGGTCATCGCCGCCGCCGACCTGACGGAGCGGTTCGCGAAGGCATCGGGGCCGGGTGGTCAGGGCATCAACACCACGGACAGCAAAGTGCAGCTCTCCCTCGATGTCCCCGCGTGCGCATCGCTTTCCGACGCCCAGCGTCACCGCATCCTGCGCAGCCTCGAGCACCGCCTGGACGGCACCGTCCTCACCGTGACCGCGTCGACCCAGCGGTCGCAGGTCCGCAACCGCGCCGAGGCTCGCAAGCGCATGGCCGCGCTGTTGCGCGAGGCGCTCGCCCCGCCCCCCTCCCCCACGCCGCAAAACCAAGCCGACGCGGGGCGCGGTGCGGCGACGTCTTGAAGCGAAGAAGTGGCGCTCGGAGCTGAAGTCGACACGGAGACGGCCGGAGATTCCCTAGCTCGGGCCTCACTCCTTGCCCTCTCCGCCCCCTGAACCGTAGCGTTAAGTGCTACACGTTGAACTTGAACACCACGAAGTGTCGTTGCAAAGTTACTTATTCCGGTGTTGCCGATCGACAAAACCCAGCGATAGCGGCTGAGCTCGAAACACTACTCGATGTTTAAATACACACATAGCCGCACCGTGAGAAACTATTCGCGAAAGTTTTTGCGACATCCCTAACGGTGCCGTGCACCAGCCAGAAAGATTGCGCAAACAAACAGGCACGCTTTCATTCCTACGTCGTCGGCGGTGTGCTCGACGATGCGGACTTTGTCGCCTACCCAGTCGACGTAGAGTTCTTGGCCTGGTTCATTCTCGATAATCGAGGTCATGCTGGTAGCACGGATTCAGTCACGTAAGTAATCACAGAACTAGGAATACTGATACTTCGATTCACCTCTGGCACACGGGGCAGCGACATAGTCCACCCACAGCATATGGCGTGTCAGGTGCTTGTTGTTCGCCAATTTCTTAGCAGGTTTTTCGAAGTCAGGGCGGTCATAACGCAAACGCCGACTCCCCATAAAATCGTCAAGGGCTTTCAAGTACTTCGCCAAGCTCTTCGCGTATCACCGAAGTGGGCCGGTACATCTGCGCCATCTCGCCAGCACGACTCGACCTTTCGAAACCGAAACGCGTTCTGTAGTAGGCCGCCAGGCCATCCTCTTGCACGTCCAAAACCAGAAATTTGGCCCCAGCGACTTCCGCAGCCTCGACATGCTTGGCGTAGACGCATGCCATGAGGATCTGGCCCAAAGTCTTGCCTTGGTACTCCTTGTCGAGCGCAAACTTACCCAACAGCTGGGCCGGGAGGGGTTGCTGCAGGTTATTCACCCATGCTTTGTTTACGTTGCTCGCTGCCCTATGCTTCTTGTCAACGTTGCTGGGAACGATCTGGTGGGCGCTCAGAGTAAAGAAGCCCAGTACGGTCTCTGCATCGTTAGCTGGCGACAGGACCCACACGGCACACATGTCCTCGTCCTGCCACTTCATCGCCTTCGTTACGAACCACCGATTCATGTCCTCATCGCGACCACAGTCGAAGAAGTTGACGTAGTGATCATCGTCCAGCCGACGAAGCTGCAACCCTTTGTCGGCAAGAAATGCCGTCAAGCGCTCGGTCATGAGACGAAACGGAAGGCACGTACAGCCTCCACAAAGGGCCGGTGCACCTGTGCCCCTGACTCGATGTCAGCTAGCTCAGCTGCCGAGGCACGCGAAATCATCGCGGGCGGGAGATCAAGCTTCTCGCCATCCTTAGGGTACCGGTCAACGAAGTACTCGATTACGGCATCACGCGACAGGTCGCCTCGCTTGGTGCCGCAGCGACGGGATTTCCAAGCCTCATCCCAGACAGATTCTTTGTGGGTCCGCTCAACGAGGTCCCAGCTCGAAGCACTCCCATAGGCAGACCAAACGGCATCCAGCACGGCCTTCTTGTAGGCGTCCAATTCTTCGCGCTCATCTTCGCGGGCTTCACGCTGATCTTCAATTTTTTTAAGGTCAACGCGCGGCTGCGTCGCGTGCGCGCTCAGAAGTTCGCCTACGACAGGCCCCTTAGGCATAGCGTAGAACGTCTCTCCAAACAGCGGCTCCCCGGTTAGATGGGCATACCAACCAAAAGCATAAAAGCAGAGCTTTTGCAGCTTGACCGTTTCTATCGAGCCTCCGCTACGCTCAATCAACTCACTTGCAACATCAAACACGCTAGTCATCGCGTTCACCTCCCTGAGATTCGGCACAGCCTAGTGTAGTACACTCGATTAACTTCCTGACGCCCCGAGGCCTAGTCCAAGCGCAGCGTCGGCACTTGGGAATTGCCGAACGCCTCCTAGCAAGGGGCTTCCAGAGTCCACTTTCGATTAAAGAAGCCGAGCGGAGCTACTCAAATCTACCCTAGCAGCATCGGTCATGGTTTTCGCCTACAGCGAGAACTGCCATCTCGGCCTCTACCAGGATACCGATGCGCCCCCGAAACCCCACGAACTCGGGTCAACTCAAGGCAAATGAGCGCAAAGACACTCACACCACTCCAGCCTCAGTCCAGGTTGAGCTACACGTTGAACTTGAACTCCACGGCATCTCGTTGCAA
Organism: Corynebacterium sp. UMB9976; assembly: GCF_030212265.1. Taxonomy (NCBI): domain Bacteria; kingdom Bacillati; phylum Actinomycetota; class Actinomycetes; order Mycobacteriales; family Corynebacteriaceae; genus Corynebacterium; species Corynebacterium sp. UMB9976. The sequence goes on along the minus strand of NZ_JASODY010000009.1, from coordinate 13,382 downwards.
AGTTACTCCCTCTCGTTAACACCATCAAAAGGAGTGTTATCCAATGAAAGCGTTCGGCTTCTTAAGCTTCGGGCATTACGCCTTCGGCAGCTAGTGCGGGCCATCTGCGGAAAAGATCGCCAAGACTCGTCTGGAGATCACCCAGGCTGCGGACGAAATCGGCGTGAACAACGCGTCCTTCCGAGTTCACCACTTCGCGCTGCAGGCCTCCGCCCCGATGCCGCTGCTTGGTGCTGTCGCCGCCACCACCAAACACATCGAGGTGGGTACCGGCGTCATCGACATGCGCTACGAAAACCCGCTCTACCTCGCCGAAGAGTCCGCCTCCCTGTACCAGCTCTCCGGCGGCCGCGTGGCCTTGGGCGTCTCGCGCGGAGCCCCGGATGTGGCTGACCGCGGCTGGGAGGCCTTCGGCTACAAGGGCGAAGCGTCCAACGGTGCGGACGTGGCACGCGCCCACCTTGAGGCGTTCATGGCCGCGGTGGACGGCAACGGGTTCGCCACCGCCGCACCGCTGGACCGGCAGTACCCCAACATATTCCAACCCGGCTCCGCCCTGCCGGTCTTCCCCATGGCGCCCGAGCTGCGTAAGCACATTTTCTACGGCTCCGGCACCCACGCTTCTGCCGAGCAAACCGCCAAGGACGGACTCAACCTGACGTCCTCCACCCTGGCCTCCGAGACCACCGCCGAGCCCCTGGGCGAAATCCAGGCGGATCAGATCAGCCGCTACCGCGCCGCGTGGAAGAAGGCGGGCCACGATTGGACGCCGCGTGTGCCGGTGTCCCGCTCCACCTTCCCCATCGTCGACGGCGCGGACATGCAGTTGTTCGGCATGCAGGCCTCCGGCTCCGATCAGGTGGGCATGCTTCCCGACGTCGGCGCCTCCACCTTCGGCCGCACCTATGCCGCCGAGCCGGACAAACCCATTGAGCAGCTCAAAGCCGACGCCGCCGTCATGTCCACCGACACCCTGCTCATCACCATCCCCACCGGGATGGGCGTGGACGTCAACGTGAAAATCTTGGACAACTTCGCCACGCATGTCGCCCCCGCATTGGGTTGGCAGCCGAATCGCGAAGGCCCAGTTACCGGCTATCCCATCGAATAATTCCTGCAGGTCGCAAGCTCTTCGCTTCAATGTCAGTTCAGTGCATGTTGAATAGTTCAGCAGGTACTGTATAGTTCAGTACATGCTGACCATTGCTTCACGCCTCGACGTCATGAACCGGCTCGGCCGGGCCATGGCGGATCCGACGCGCTCCAGAATCCTAATCACCCTACTCGACGGCCCGAGCTACCCGGCCGTGCTTTCGCGCGACCTGGACCTGACCCGCTCGAACGTCTCGAACCACCTGACCTGCTTGCGTGACTGCGGCATCGTCGTCGCCGAGCCGGAGGGCCGCAAGACACGCTACGAAATCGCCGATCCGCACCTCGCGACAGCGCTCAACGCACTAGTGAACGCGACGTTGGCTGTCGACGAAAACGCCCCGTGCATCGCCCCTGAGTGCTCGGTGCCCGGCTGCGGCGTGAAAGGAGCGGACGCATGAGTTCAGCATGTGGATGCGAACACGAACCAGCCACGGAGATCGAAGATCTCGATCGGCCATGGTGGAAGGACCCCGAGTTGCTACTGCCGATCTTCTCCGGCGTAGCCCTCTGCATAGGTCTGGCGCTGGACTGGTCCGGGCTAGAGACACCCGCGACAGTTCTGTTCTGGATCGGCCTGCTGCTAGGGGCGTATACGTTCACGCCCGACGCTATCCGGAACCTTGTCACGAAGCGCAAGCTCGGCATTGGTTTGCTGATGACGATCAGCGCGGTCGGCGCGGTAATCCTCGGTTACGTCGGAGAGGCGGCGGCGCTAGCGTTCCTGTACTCGATCGCCGAGGCGCTTGAAGATAAGGCGATGGACCGGGCCCAGGGCGGACTGCGGGCACTGTTGAAATTGGTACCGCAGACCGCGACGGTGCTGCGCGACGGTACGACGGTCGAGGTCGCAGCGAAGGATCTCGTGGTTGGCGAGCTGATGCTCGTGCGCCCCGGAGAGCGGATCGCCACGGATGGCATCATTCGGTCTGGGCGCTCCAGCCTTGACACCTCAGCGATCACCGGAGAATCCATTCCGGAGGAGGTCGCACCCGGCGACGAGGTGGCCGCGGGAGCGATCAACTCCGCCGGTTCGCTGGAGGTCGAGACGACCGCAGCTGGAACGGACAACTCGCTGACCACACTCGTGGACCTGGTCGAGCAGGCGCAGGCGGAGAAGGGCGACCGCGCCCGGATCGCCGACCGGATTGCCCAACCCCTAGTGCCCGGGGTGATGATTTTGGCGGTGCTGGTCGGTGTGATTGGCTCGCTGCTGGGCGACCCCGAGACGTGGATCACCCGCGCGTTGGTGGTCCTGGTCGCAGCGTCGCCGTGCGCGCTGGCAATCTCCGTGCCGCTGACGGTCGTGGCCGCGATCGGCGCGGCCAGCCAGTTCGGAGTAGTCATCAAGTCCGGCGCGGCGTTCGAGCGACTCGGCGGCATCCGTCACCTAGCGGTGGACAAGACCGGAACCCTTACACGCAACCAGCCCGAGGTTACCGGAGTGGTCCCGGCAGACGGATTCGATCGGGCGCAGGTGCTTTCCTTCGCGGCGGCGGTTGAGCAGCAATCGACGCACCCCCTCGCCGCGGCGATCGTGGCAGCGGAGCCCGAAGCGCCCACCGCCTTGGATATCAGCGAGGAAGCCGGTCATGGCATCGGCGGCACCGTCGAAGGCCGACGGGTGCTGGTCGGCAGCCCCCGATGGATCGACGCCGGGCCACTGAAGGCGGACGTTGAGCGCATGGAGTCCGAAGGCCAGACCTGCGTCCTAGTCACCGTCGATGACGCTCTCGCCGGGGCGATCGGGGTGCGCGACGAGTTGCGGCCCGAGGTGCCCGATGCCGTGCAGTCCCTGCACGACAACGACGTGGAAGTGAGCATGCTCACCGGCGATAACACTCGCACCGCCCGGGCGCTGGCTGAAATCGCCGGAATCGACGACGTGCGCGCCGAGCTGCGACCGGAGGACAAGGCAAGCATCGTCGCCGAACTCTCCTCCAAGACGCCGACGGCGATGATCGGCGACGGCATCAACGACGCGCCGGCACTGGCGGGCGCAACGGTGGGCATTGCGATGGGAGCAACCGGCTCTGACGCCGCGATCGAGTCCGCTGACGTCGCCTTCACTGGCCACGACCTCCGGCTGATCCCGCAGGCGCTGCAGCACGCCCGCCGAGGCAGCAGGATCATCAACCAAAACATCGTGCTGTCTCTGGCCATCATCATCGTGTTGATGCCACTGGCGATCAGCGGTGTACTGGGCTTGGCCGCCGTCGTGTTGGTACACGAAGTCGCCGAAGTCATCGTGATCTTGAACGGCCTGCGGGCTGCACGAGCGAAACGCTGAGGCTGTGACCGGCAAGTCTTATAAGGGTTAAACCACGCGCCGAGCGCACACACGTTGGACCAGGCGAGTCATTCGAGTTCACCACCTGGTCCTTCTCGATGCGTGCAGGCACGGGAACTGTGGGGGAACCTAATAGTTCAACGGTTCGATACCGCTTGCAGATTCTTCACACGAGGTAGCGGAATGGACCGAGGCCGAACGAAAACCCGAGTTAGAGACAGCGCTCTTCAACCTACCCCCAATAACGCGAAACGTCATTAACGCCTCGCGTTACACGTTGAACTTGAACTCGACGGAGTGTCGTCGATAAATAACCATTTGATGCGCGCGTGCGGAATTAACAACGAAATACCGCTAAAACAGACAACATATGGGGTGCACAGAAACACATATAAGTTCTGCGGAAAACCTATAGGGTGCGTCGCTAAAAACCGCTGTGCGCGAAAAACATAAAGGGTTTACGGACCCGGTCCCAGACCCCTCAATACTCTGAGCCGGAAGAATGGAAAGTGGAAGGTTGATGTATCCCCACTATTTATTTTTTCCGTTTTTCGGAGTACATCGGGAGCTACAACTGCGGACCAGCTCTGTGTGAACTAGATGAGAAGGCGCAGCAGCGAATCATCGACGCTGGACAGTTGGTGCTGCGGGCACGCGAGCGGCACCCCCAGCGGTCACTCGCGGAGCACTACAACCCGTTATCGATGGACCCAATTCTGCTCAAGGCTCACAACAACTTGGACCGGGAAGTCGATAAGGCTTTCGATGTGGCACGCAAACTCACCAACGAGCGCCAGCGCCAGGAGCTACTGTTCGCCAGCTACGGGGAGTTGGCGAGGGGCTATGTCTCCTCGCTTTCATCAAAATCGAAACCACCAGCAGGGTCGTTCCCCGTGCGGGTGATTTTGATCGGTCCCGCTGCTGGGTGTAGAACCCTGTCGCTGGCAACGCCGGGAACTATGACTGTGCCCGACGAGAACACGTCACTGCCATAACGCGGCTCACGGTAGACGAACATGGGTCGTTCACTACTACTGGTGGATTTCGGTTTTGGTGGTGGGGGGATTACCGCCGCCGGCCTCGATTTTTCCGTTGAGGAGGTCGTTGACTACTTCCCGATGGTGAAATGGGCCGATGGTGAGGTAGAGAGGAACCAGTCACCTGGAAGAGATCGATCCAGTCGCTGGTGTGCAATCTGGGAGGTAGGGTCGCGGGGTCGATTCCTCGCGAGCGCAACCATGATTGTGTCTCTGAACGTGATGAAAACAACCCTGCCCTTCGGAGAATTTCCCCTATCCCGCGTCCCCGGGCAGTGAAAACGGTGTGCACCATCGCCTGAAAGGCTTTGCGCTGCTCTATCGGAATCTTCGGGTCACCCACCCGGCGGATCACTAAGATCCCCCCGTCAACGTTTGGCTGTGGCCGGAAAGCAGACCTTGGTACTCGGGAACCAAGGTGAAACGTGAACCATGGGGACCACTGAGCCGTCATCATCGTGCTTGCACCTACCCCGGCCCGGCGGCGAGCGACTTCCCACTGCATGAGGAGTACAGCGTCAGTCCATGCCGGCGCATGCAACAACTTTCGAAGAATGGCAGTGGTGAGGTGAAAGGGAATGTTTCCCACAATGACGCAGGGAGTGGCGGGTAACCGGAAGTTAAGGAAATCATCATGGACCACTTCGACCGCCGCCGAGGCGGTCTTTTTTGTGAGTTTGGCAGCTAGTTTTGCGTCTACCTCAACTGCCGTTATCGCCCTCCCCAAGTGGGCCATCGGGTGAGTGAGGGCACCGCTTCCTGGCCCGATCTCAATGATGGGGCCGGAGGTTTGTTTCACAAGATCGACGATGGAGTTGATGATCTTGTGGTCTGTGAGAAAATTTTGGCCATGCTCGTGACGGCCGTATCCGTATGCAGACATCAGGTGTGCTCCTTGGAGTTGAAACGGAGCCGGGCATGACAAATAGCCGCCCGGCTAAAGGACCGGAGCGGTTTCTAACCTGCGGGAGGGAGAAAACCGCCTTAGCGGCTGGTGAGCGGCCGCATGAAAACGGAACGTGAAATCAACATGGGCCTATCGTATCCAATTAATTTCGCAGGGTCCAATACGGTGAGAAAGAAGACAACCGCACCGCAACAGTGCAAGACCTCTCTGGATTGGAATTTGTCCTACCTTCGGCTCGTCGTACAGACGCCACTGGCGTATTTTGTCTCTGGGCAACGAGGGGGAGTTACCCCCACCTCCGGATGTTTTTAAGGTGCACCCCTTATTACGCTGTGGTGCGGGAGTAGTTTTGTCCGACTGATCGGACTACCCACCGACGTGGGGCGGGTAGTTCGAGGTCCCAGCAGATGATCGCGTCGATTTCGCCGCGTTCAAAGGATGCCACCATGGCGTCGTAGTCGGGGCGAGCCACATTCTTCTTTGACGCGGAAATGGACTGATCGGCGTAGTTATGTCCTATGTCCAACGTCCAAGCCACGCTGCTTTGCAATGGCTTCACAGTCCTGACGCTGCCGGTCGATGGTGAGGCCATCCACGTCAGCGTCTCGCGAGATACGAAGGTAAATAGGAGCGCGTGTTGCCAAACGCTTTTAATAAGGCCCTTAGCTAACATTGAACTTAAACTCGACCACGTTCCGTAGCCGAATAACCTTTGGAGCCGCGCCGTCAGTTAGCAGAGATGTGGCACCGCAGCGCCTAGGCAAGAGGAGGCAGATGAGTATCGACGATATCGCGGACCACGTCGATGTCGACGCCGAAATACTGGTGCACCAGGATGTTGCGGAAATCCCGAATCTGAGGCCAGACGATCTCAGGGTGCGCGCCGGTGATCTCATCGGGAAGATGGTTCACGGCTTCGCCGGACTGCGACTCACAGCGGCACCGCCTCGGCGAGCGTCGAAGCGGATACCGGGTGCCTGAGCAACTGGGCAGGAAACACATCGATGCCATCGCGCCCGAACAGAGCGCGACTCTCCTCGAGCAGACCAGACGCACGCATCAGGAGACGTCCCTCCGCAGGGTCCATCCCGACGAGGATGTCGATGTCCGATCCTGCAGACGCGGTGCCGCGCGCGACGGACCCGAACAACTTCGGGTTGGTCGCGCCGTACCGATCGATGAGCACCTGGAACTAGTCAAGACGCGCAACGAGAATCCCGCGTAGGGCAAGCGTCTCAGGCGTCATGACGGTCTCAGACATGCTTCCGGGGGAAACGGGCCCGGCAGCACGTCGACATGGAGCTTTGACATTGAAGCGGAACTCCACCGCGTTCTTAAGGGCCGACGACATTCTCCCGTCTCACCGCCGCACCAGGCGGCACTGACGCGCTGCCACCACTTACAGCCGGTCGTCTCGCCCGCCCGCCATGACGCACTCAACGAACGAGCGATAGAGCAGGCTTACACGCGTCTCGCACTAAACGACCGGGCAGCAGCGTCACGGAGGTTCCGAAGTAGCGGCTATCGCAGTGCACCTAAGGGTTTGGTGAGGGAACCAGCCATTCGGCAGCGGTACGGAACGTAGCCCTCAGTTGCGGGTGCTCCCGCACGATCTCTCGCTGCCGCTCCGCCGGCAACCCGAGCTCGTGCAAGACGTTGAGGATTACGACCGCGGTCGTCACCTCGACGACGGCGATCAGCTCCTCGATGGAATGGTTGGGCGTTCTGCCCTCGTGCGCGAGGTCATTGCGGGCGCGCGTCGTCCACTTCGCCCAATGGTCGACATCCGGTAAGAGCTGTGCGATCGCTTCCTGATCGGGTCGCGCGGCGAGGGCATGGAGCCGATCACGGAGGGTCGGGTCGTTGCGGATCGCCCCCTTGAACCTGTTTCGGTGCTCATCGGGAACCTGCGCCAGCATCGCCTCTCGCATCGCCCTGAACTCCGCGTTGGGGAACGGTTTCTCGTCGATGCGGAGGTTGCGGTGCAACACCTCGGCAGCATCGACTGCCGTCAGAAGATTGTTCTCAACAAAACGGGCCGGTGCGTAGCGCAAGCCCAAGATCATGTTTGTCGCTGCCTCCAGGCGGCCATGGGCCTCGCACCATCGGGGCATGACCTCCTCAAATGGGATCGAGCCGCAGGTGAAGAACATTCGGTGGTGATCGACGACTTTCGCGTCGTGTTTTCCAAGCGCGGCCGGTGAGTAGAGCACATCGGCACGTCGGCGCGGCAGCGGGCGGCCATCAGGGAAGTGCGACTCGGTCCCGGCAACTTCCAGTCGGAGCCAGATCACTCCGGCCGCGCGATGCGTCGCCAGGGAGATCAGGTCCTGCACCAGGCTCGCCTCCTGCAGAGCAACACTCAGAGAGAATGGTTCGGCTGGCACGACGCAGATGGACACCGTGTCCCGCATACGTCCGACGCTTCCTCCCTTGCGCTGGTCGAAGAATGGAAGCGTGTGCGTGTGCTGAAGGCGATACTCAGTGTCGTCGACCACGACCGATTGCGCCTCGACCGGCTTCACCGAGATACGCCCGGTCCCATCGATCTTGCCGTCGGGAGCCCCGAGGGATCCTTCGAACACAGAAGACGCCGCCCAGAGACTCAGATCCTCGACTGAGACTTCTGCCCTAGCGAACGCCGGATCCGCGTCACCGCTGACATGCGCGCCGATGATGGCGACCGTCGCGGTCACGGTCTGCTTATCAGGGCTCGCCACTCGCGCACCCATGGTCCTTCTGGTGCTCCTAGGAACACAGCCAAGCAGTGTGATCTCCCTGAGCTCGGCCACACCGTGCATGACTTCCCAGGTGCGGGTTCCTTCGTGAACAGCAGTCCATCCAGACGAGTCCGTCGTCAAGATCCGATCCTCGAAGGTGCCGATCAGCGACAGAGAGAGACCATCTTCCGGGTCGTACCGTAGGACACCCGGGACCTTCTCGCTAGGGGCTTCCGGCAGCCACCACACGCCAGCCCACTCGCCGGCCTTGTCGAGGTTGAGAGGATCATTAGGCATCGTACTCCCGGTCCCGGGCTCCTTCCTGTCTTGCGGCCAGATGTCAGGTCGAAAATCTTTACTCCACCACATGCCCCCCACGTAGGACAATCTACAGCGAGATCATGGTCAACTGAGATCGGATGCGGCGACTGGCACACAATCGCAGTTCGACGCGACGGCACAGCCCTCGCAACTGGCAACAATCAGCGAGGGCAGACCGACGTCGCCCGGTGGACACACGTGTCCGGGGTCTCTGCCGGCTACCTGCACACCGTCGGCTTACACGAAGACGGCACCGTCGTCGCCGTCAGCGACGACAGCAGAGGCCAGTGCGAGGTGTCATCGTGGAGAAGCATCACCTCAGTGGCGGCCGGCTCCGTCCATACGCTCGCGCTGAGCCAGACCGGAAGGGTCTTCGGAACGGGCGACAACCAGTTCGGCCAGTGCGATGTCCAGTCATGGACCGGCATCACAGCGATCGCAGCCGGAGCGAGACACTCGCTCGGGCTGCGCGCCGACGGAACAGTCGTGGCTGCGGGCGACCACACCGAGCAGCAATGCAATGTCAACGCCTGGGCCGCTCGACCACAGATGAACTGAAGTCCAGCGTGCCCGATAATCGGCCGTCGATCACACGTTGAATCTAAACTCCACCGAGTTCCGGCACATAGGTACATCTGAACACGGGGTTCACGTGCTCCCCCTCCCCACGGTCAGTGCTCGCTACTGATCAGGGGACACAGGCTCACCCTCGACGTGGGTCAGCCTGCAGGACGCCACGAAGGAGGTACCGCGCCATCACGCCGGCAGGGAACCCGGCTGAGACGCCACATACTAGGGATCTGAAGAGGGCTCAACCATGCCAGCGGTCGGCCCCTATTCCTTCGCGAGCACGGCGTTATCCGTCAGGCAGAAGTCATCGTTGATCTTGATGACCAGCGCAACGAGTAGGCGGAGCGCTGTTAGATACGTGTGGCGGTGAACGCGGTCGTCGTCACCGTCTCCCTGTGATCCATGGAGGTAGCGGTTGCGCAGGCTAGGTCCGTTGCTGAACTCCTTATCGTTAAGGAAGTAGTTGAAGTAGCTGACCTCCGCGGCGCTGAGCAGCGTTGATCGATGCACCAGCCATCCGGCGCTCACCATCTCGTCAATGGCTTTCTGGCCGGCCGCCGAATGATGGAGACAGCTCGTCACCTCGTACTCCCAGAGTTCCTTGAGCACATGCAATTGTGGCGCGCTTGCAAACGCAATTCGGTCACGATCTCCGGTCAGGATGCCCTTCTCGACCAGGAAGTCGATGTTGCGCTGTTGGTACTCGTGGAACTGGTCGTAGGCGATGTCATTGGCGATGACCAAGTGGAGGAAGCTCTCTGCCTCCAGATCGCTGCTGATGTGCACCAATCCGGATTGGTCCGAGAAGAGCAGGTGCTGAATTCCTTGGATGTCCGCGTTGTTGGCAACGTAGGCGTACTTATCCACAACCTGACTCGGGATGTCGCCGTAGGAAAGCTGCTCCGATGTGATTGTCAGCAGCTCCGGGTCAACCTCGCCGTAGTCGACATGCAGCGTGAACTGCTTGAGGAGGCTCTCCATCTCTGAGAACAGATGGCGGCTCTTCTCAAGGTAGGTAGCGGTCGGGCTGGAGGCGCGGTACTTCAGCCCCTTGGCACCGAACTCCTGCTCAAGGTAGTCCGTGAAGAACCAAGCGATGACCGACTCGAGCTCTATACCTTCGGAGCTGAGGAAGCGCTCGTACATCAAGGTCTGGAGCAAGGACGCCTGATCCTTGAGCCTGAACACCGCCCCCGTCCGGTAGTCGCCCTTGCCCGGCGTACCCATGAACCGCTCGAAGACGCCAAGTTGCGCTCCGTAGGAAGGGAGTTCCAGGAGCATATGGTCGTTGGCGAACTGGAACAGGTGAACAAAGTTATTCAGAATAGTCGGGTAGTCGAGGTTCTCCGTGAGCCAGGTTCGACTGTAGGAGTACTTGCCAACCATGCCGTCCAAAGACTGGACGACCTCTTCGACCTGATCGGCCGAGATGCCCACTTCGCAGCCGGTCTTGATCCCCTCCGTGGACTCGAACATCTTCTTCGTGAGCGCATCTGCCTTGCGACGAGCCTTTAGCTTCAGTCGTGCATCGACGCCGGTGTTCTTGTCAGCTCGTGCGGATGCGATCAGCTTGACGAAGTTGAGGTTGGGCTCTTCCTCATCGAGGTAGCGGTCAAACAGACCACGCTGATCCGCGGGAGTGAAGCTCTTCGGAAGATGGATTGGATCCCGCCCCTCGGACTGGAGGAACTTCCGCGCAAGCAGCTCAGCATTGCGCGGCTCATCGAGTAGCAGGGCCCGAATCTCCTGGTCGTAGGCACGCACGAGTGCCTGGCATGAGAGCAGATCGTGCGGGTGGAAACTCTGCTCTTGAAGTGCAGCAAGCACGATCGAGTCAGTGCAGCGCTCGAAGACCTTGTTTTTTCCGAGAAGATCGAGGACGTCTGTGCGGTACTGAAAGTCAACGTCCTGAACGAGCGTTGAGAAGGTGGCGTCCGTCACTTTGCCGAAAAACCTGCCGATGACTTCCCGGATCTCGGGGACGTGCGCCAGAGGCGCGTCTCGCTCTGCTTCGGCCAGGTCCTTCGGGAGAACTTTGTGTTCTAGGAACAACGCGAGATGATGCAACTCAACGATGTCGTTTATGCCCTGATCGCCACGAGTAGCATCGAATTCACGGACGAGCTCTAGGAGGCGGTCGGCCTGCCAGAAGGTTCCGTAGTCGCTGAGGCCGAAGAACTTCAGTCTCTTCTCTGGTCCGCTTTCCGACACTCGAATCTCCCTCCCGGTAGGCGTCACTCTATACAGTTCGGGGGCGCCTAGTGGCACGAATTTGAAGTTGTTGTCTGATCGTGCAGCAGTCCCCTTGGCGGAGCCGTCGTCCACGTCGATCGTCGCGTCGGCTCCTCGTTCTGTCGTGGAAGCGAGCCGAACTAGCGGCGCATCACCCCGAGGCGGACACGACCTACGTCTTCATGGGCATAGTCCCGCGCCCCATCGGACTCCTCCCCACCGCGGAGCGGCGCACGACGGACGAACGGACCGCGCTTCAACCTACTCCCCCAATAACGCGAAGCGTCATTAACGACCGGCGTTAGACGTTGAACTTGAAGTCCACGACGTGTCGGCGCAAAGAAACCTTCCCGCTAAAGACAGCAAGTAAATCCAGAGAAGTACCGCAGGATGCGGTCATGGCGCTATCGCTCCCGGAACATCTAGCAACTCGGGAAGCAGTAGGGCACGGGAAGATGCGCGTCAAATGTACACCGCCCACCAGGTCGAGTTGGGCACCAAGGTGCGCAAGCTGCTGGCGGACAAAGGCTACGTCTCCGTCGCCGTCCCCGGCTTCGAGGCCACCTCCATCGTGGTCATGTACGCCACCGCCCCGGAGCAGGCCAACGGATCCGCGTTCAAGCAGGCCGGCGTCCAGATCGCCAGCGGTGTTCCGCTGCAGGTCGGCGAGCCGGAGGGCTTTTCCACCTTCCGCATCGGTCTGTTCGGCTTGGACAAGTGGGGCGATGTCGACGGCACCGTCGCGCGGTTCGCCGAGGCGCTGGACAAGGTTGTCTCTGCCTAGCCGAAGGTCAACGAATACAGTTTCACGCCTGCCGTGGGCCGGATGCGCAGCACTCCCTCGGTGGGCGTGTCGCCTTTCGCAAGGTCGAGGGTTCCATCTGTGACCGGGAACGACTTTGTCGCACCGTCCGGATACTCGACTTCGATCTCTCCTTCACCCGAAACCACGAGCTGGACCCACTTGGCGAAGACGTTGATGTCCAGGTGTCCTCCACTGGTGGTCTGCACTGATTCCTCCTCGAGAATCCACGTCCCGTTCAGAGTGAACATGCCGCGCTCTGGGGCGGGCGGTTCACCGAAGTCGTGCTCGCCGTCGGTGTAACCGGGTTACTTGGTGTACTCGGCGCGCGCAGTGCCGAGATACGTTTCCGGGTTGCGGCCCTTTGTACCGCCTGCTGCTTCGCCGCCTTCGACCGGTTCGGGGAGGTTGACTTCGGTGTTGGCGTCGACAAGCAATTCACGCACGAGCTTTTCTGTCTCGGCGTAGCTTCCCTCCCCTTCCACGATCTGCCGGACGTTGCCGTGCTTGTCCACCAGGTAGCGGGCTGGCCAGTAGCGGTTGTTGAAATTCCTCCACGTAGCAAAGTCATGAGGGCCAGTCATCAGATGGACTAATCAATGTTGACGAACGGTTGAAGAAGTTGAAGGCGGGTTCGCTGACGATGATGCGCACGGACGATTTGACACCTACGGATGAATTGTTAGGAGTAATTGGTGTTGATTAAGCATGTTGCAACCCGTGCTTACAGCATGGTTTGTTCGACGTATCCTGGCAAAGATTGGGACGTAGAGGTATGTGTACACCCAGACGGAACCGTTGCAGTGTTTCCAGGGGAGAACGCAGATGATGGGGATAGCGCCGCGCTGGGAGGGTGTCAGGAAGTTTGTGTGTGAGGCTCTGATTGAGAGGGAGTTTCACCGATAATGACTACTGTGTCACCGAAGAAAGGCCATGACCCGGCGAGGGTCAACGAGATCAGCGAGAAGCTGATGGAAAATCCTGAGCTGGCTAGCCTGATCAGCGAGCTGTCGACCTCCGCTGATGATGCCAGCGAGCTGGTCAAAGGCCTGCTGCAGGCATCAATCAACGCTGGTCTGCAGGCGGAGATGGATGCGCATTTGGGCTATAGCCACTCCGACCGCAAGTCCAAAGCCCAGGTTGAACCCGTGCACGGCGGCAATCACCGCAACGGGTCGTACACCAAGACCGTCAATTCTGGCTACGGCGCGGTGGAAGTGACCGTGCCCAGGGATCGTGCCGGCACGTTTACTCCGAAGATGGTGCCCAAGGGCGCACGTCGGCTCACAGAGCTCGACGACATGATCGTCTCGCTATACGCCGGTGGGATGACAGTGCGCGATATTCAGCA
>NZ_JASODY010000092.1:0-283 GCF_030212265.1 Corynebacterium sp. UMB9976 | reverse complement strand
CTTGTTAGAAGCTGAATTGACTGCCTTTCTGGGCTATGATCCCTATGCCAGAAATGGCTGGAATACTGGCAACTCTAGAAATGGTGCTTATTTCCGCAAAGTTGATACGCAATTTGGCCCAATTGAAGTGCAAGTGCCTCGGGATCGCAACGGTCAATTTCATCAGCACACGCTGCCTGACTACAAGCAGCACTCGGATATCTTGGAAAGCATGATTATCAAGCTTTACTCCAAGGGCGTGACCACCAGGGAAATAGCCGATCTAATTGAAAAGATGTATGGC
>NZ_JASODY010000091.1:0-284 GCF_030212265.1 Corynebacterium sp. UMB9976 | reverse complement strand
ACGACCGGCAGGATCAGCGCACCCGCACCGATCAACCAATGGGTGCCGGTGGAGATCAAGTCCCCGACCGGGCCTGCAACATCGAACCACACTGAGCCGCCGATGACGGCCGCGAGGCCGATAAGTACAAGACCCCATGCGTCGACGTGGTGCTCGAAGGTGCTGGAACGCGGCGTGGGGTCGTCGTCACGCTGTTCGAGCTCGTCGTGGTCGTCGTACTGGTCGCGTCGCGGGCGACGGCGTGAGGTACTCAGATTCTCTTCTTCCTGCTCATGGTGGCGCGG
>NZ_JASODY010000090.1:0-286 GCF_030212265.1 Corynebacterium sp. UMB9976 | reverse complement strand
CGACAATAATAACCAAGATGGCAGTCGTCCAAATGAAGTTAAAGTTCAGCTCTACGCTAATGGTGAAAAGAGTGGTAACGAAGTTACCCTTAATGCGGCCAACAAGTGGACTCACACTTGGACCGAATTAGCTGAAAAATCAAATAAGAAAACTGTTCAATACTCAGTTAAAGAAGTTGGTACTGTTAAGGGCTACACTTCATCAGTTAACGGTAAGAATGGTAACTTCATAGTGACTAACACGCATACGCCAAGTACTCCGAATGTTCCTACAAATAAGACCCCA
>NZ_JASODY010000089.1:0-290 GCF_030212265.1 Corynebacterium sp. UMB9976 | reverse complement strand
CTTGACCTGGTTTGTAGCCAGCACGTTGAATAGCTTCTACTAAAATTTCAAATGGTTCTTCGTTGTTCTTCAAGTTAGGTGCAAAACCACCTTCATCACCTACGGCAGTTGATTCACCACGTTCTTGCAATAAGCCCTTCAAAGTATGGAAAGTCTCTGCACCCATACGGACAGCTTCATGAAGTGATTTAGCACCAACTGGCATAATCATGAATTCTTGAATATCAACGTTGTTATCTGCATGCTTACCACCATTGATAACATTCATCATTGGAGTTGGTAAAACATGA
>NZ_JASODY010000088.1:0-292 GCF_030212265.1 Corynebacterium sp. UMB9976 | reverse complement strand
CGGAGCATATGCAGTATTCTATACAATGGAGGAGTATTAATGGCTTATCGTGAAAGCTTTTATCGCTTTTTAATGACGCAAAGAAATCCAGGATCGGTAGACGATATTGCTCAATTTGCTAATAATGCTCAACACGATAGTTCTTTTCCAAAACAAGAAGAAGACTATGAAAAATTATCAGACTATTTAGAATTAAATGCTGGCTATTTACCAAGCATGAGTGTTTTTGACAAGGCATATCAATTATATTTAGACAATATGAACTGAGGCTAATATGGCAGAAGTAGAACCC
>NZ_JASODY010000087.1:0-294 GCF_030212265.1 Corynebacterium sp. UMB9976 | reverse complement strand
TTCATTGGAAGGGCTGATGCTAAAGCTGAAACTCCAATACTTTGGCACCTGATGCGAAGAACTGACTCATTAGAAAAGGCCCTGATGCTGGGAAAGATTGAAGGCAGGAGAAGGGGACAACAGAGGAGGAGATGGTTAGTTTCATCACCGACGCGATGGACATAAGTTTGAGTAAGCTCCGGGAGTTGGTGATGGACAGGGAAGCCTGGCGTGCTGCAGTCCATGGGGTCGCAAAGAGTCGGATACGACTTGGCGACTGAACAACACTACCAGTGACTAAGTGAAACGCCTTCA
>NZ_JASODY010000086.1:0-294 GCF_030212265.1 Corynebacterium sp. UMB9976 | reverse complement strand
AGATTGTGCCCATCGGTAAAACAAAAGGACGATTTTCTTCGTATGTCAGTTCATTCATAGCATTGACACGTTCCAAAAGCCAGGCTATTTCGTCCTCTGTGACTGTTAATTTTGTTCGGGTCGTTGGATTGACATGGTAGATTAACTCGCAAATTTTGGCTAGTTCTTCTGTTAGTGCAGGCTGTTCAGGGACGTCTAATTGTTGCACGTATCCTCGTAGAAGACCTGTCATCGAGGCCAATTCATCAGTCATTAATTCAAAATCACATCGTAAATCTTCTGGTTTAGAAGATA
>NZ_JASODY010000085.1:0-294 GCF_030212265.1 Corynebacterium sp. UMB9976 | reverse complement strand
ACTATTTATAATGTAGTCAATAAGTTCAAGCAAGGCAAGACTGCTCTTGATTATTGGCACCAGTATAAAGAAAATAAGAAAAAATGTGGTAGAAAAGTCATTCAATTACCTGCTCATGAAGTAGATTACATTAAAGAGAAAGTCACTCTTGGTTGGACGCCTGACGTCATTATCGGGCGAAAAGAAAGGCCTGTTTCATGCGGTATGAGAACACTTTATCGTTTATTTTCTAAAGGGATATTTGATATTGACACACTACCGATGAAAGGTAAAAGAAAACCCAATGGCCATCAG
>NZ_JASODY010000084.1:0-294 GCF_030212265.1 Corynebacterium sp. UMB9976 | reverse complement strand
ATCAATCATTGCTATCTCTGCACCGCAGAGACCTGCTGTTTACCTACCTGCAACCCCCACCAACAACCATCGACCCCGACAACCTTGCAGCAACAACAAACAGCCTCGAAGGTGGCATCAAGGCCCCCATAAAAGAACTAGCGCGCAGACACCGCGGACTATCACTACCGCATCAACGCACAGTGATGGATTGGTGGCTGTATCTACATACAGAAGTCCCTGACGATCCGGTCAAGATCGCCAGGGACCAACGATGGGGTCAAGACGCACTTTCCACGGCAACAGACCTGATCA
>NZ_JASODY010000083.1:0-295 GCF_030212265.1 Corynebacterium sp. UMB9976 | reverse complement strand
GACATCAAGCATTTCTGCAATTTCACGCTCCGGCGGCAGCCGTTCGCCAGGGTTGTACGGCGTCTTTATGATCAGATCGCGGATCATCGCCCCGACTTCCTGGTAAGGTCTTTGCGCAGAGGTGGCAGATTTCATGGTGTTGTGTCCGTTAGGTGCGGTTAATCAAATTTTTGCCGGATGCGGCGTGAACGCCTTATCCAGCCGACATGTGGCAGCGGTTGTAGGTCTGATAAGACGCGCAAGCGTCGCATCAGACGTTGATTGCCGGATGCGGGGTCAACGCCGCATCCTGCTA
>NZ_JASODY010000008.1:0-88331 GCF_030212265.1 Corynebacterium sp. UMB9976 | reverse complement strand
TTCCGAACCCGGAAGCTAAGCCTACCTGCGCTGATGGTACTGCACCTGGGAGGGTGTGGGAGAGTAAGACGCCGCCGGCATTAAACGTGATAATAAGAAGCAGCGAGCTGGATCTCGTCCTTAGGGACAGGTTCGGCTCGCTGCTTTTTGCGTTGCCCCTTATGTCCTGTGGTCCCCTGCGACAATTTCCTCTAGGTGGCACACGCATTTTGGCCTCCTCACCGCAGTGCCTCATACTTATTAACGATCATGTGTGGTGAGAAGAACCCGGTTATGGAGGTCACAACCATGGCTACCCGTGGTGCCGAACAATCGCCCCTAACGCCTGAAGCAGGCGTAGCCGCACGCGCTGTGAATCTGGTCAAGACCTATGGCCACGGCGAGGCCCAAGTGAAGGCTCTCGACCACGTGGACGTTGCCTTCGAGAAAAACCGCTTCACAGCGATCATGGGGCCCTCCGGGTCTGGGAAGTCAACGCTTATGCACTGCATGGCAGCCCTCGACAGCCCCACCAGTGGCCAGACCTACATCGGCGACACTGAACTTTCTGAACTCAACGAAAAGCAGATTACAAGCCTGCGCCGCGATCGCCTCGGATTTATTTTCCAGGCCTTTAACCTGGTCCCGACCTTGACCGCCGCCGAAAACATCACCCTGCCTCTGGATGTTGCCGGCAAGAAGGTTGATTCTTCCTGGTTTCAAGAAGTCACCACCCGCCTCGGTCTGGCAGAACGACTTCATCACCGACCCAGTGAGCTCTCGGGCGGCCAGCAACAACGCGTCGCCTGCGCTCGCGCCCTCGTCGCCCGACCCGAGATCATCTTCGGCGACGAACCAACCGGCAACCTAGACTCCAACAGTTCCCAAGAGGTCCTCGATATCCTCCGCACTGCGGTGGACCACGACGACCAGACCGTCGTCATTGTGACTCACGACCCCAAGGCAGCCAGTTACGCCGACCGGGTGCTTTTCCTCGCGGACGGCAAGGTTGTCCACGAATTGGAAAGCCCAACTGCCGAAGACATCCTCTCGACGATGAGCCGAATCGAGGACTACTGATGCCCAAGCGCACCAAAGGGGCTCGCGCCAGTGGGGCAGCAGCGGTAGGGCGCCTGAGCCTTCGTGCCATTGCCGCACATAAGGTCAGGCTGCTGCTGACAGTCCTCGCCGTTGTTCTCGGAACCGCGTTTATCGCAGGCTCCCTCATGTTCACAGCGGGACTCTCCCGAACCTTTGACTCGCTCGTCGACGGGGAGATGAAGAACGTCGATGCTGTGGTGAGCGCCTCGCCCTCCCCACACGGTGGCACCAGCGACGGTGGGGACGCTCAGCCCACCGGTGCGGAACAAAAAAATTCTGGGGACAGACCCGAAACCGCTGGCGAGGGCCAAGCTATCAGCGAGATGCCGGAGGCCACCGGGGCACCGGCCGACCGTGCAGCGGCGCAACCTCAGGCGGTGTCCAGTCGTCGCATCAGTGAGGACGATCTCCGTCGTATCCAAGAGATGCCCCAAGTCAGCCAGGTGAATATCGCTGACCAGGTGCAAGCAGTCGCCGCCAGGGAAAACGGCGAGACTTTGAACTCCGCCCCTGCGCCAACGATGCTGCAGCCCTTCTACAACGGCGAAGAATCGGTTAAAGGCGAGACTCATATCGTCGATGGCGCCGCGCCCACAGACACTGGTGACGTTGCGATCAACGCCAGCGCCGCAGAGGCCCATGGCGTCAAGGTGGGGGACCGGCTGAAGGTCGTCACGTCGCGGGCGCAGGACGAGGTCACCGTCACCGGTATTTACGATTCCGATATCGAAACCGGCGGCTTCATCGGGCTATCAGTTGCCGCCGACACCTTTAAGGAAAAATTCCTCCAGTCCGGGGAGCCACGCACCCTTTACGTCGGCGCGGCCCAAGGCACCACAGCGGCAGAACTTGTCGATAGTTTGGCCGCCGAGTTCCCCTACAGCGTCCAGACGGGGGAGGAGGTCTCCGAGGAGCTTTCCGCTGAGATCTCGAAGGCGCTGAGCTTCGTCAGCTACTTCCTGGTCGCCTTCGGTCTCGTGGGTCTGCTGGTCGGGACCTTCATCATCGCGAACACCTTCTCGATGATCGTGGCGCAGCGGATGCGGGAATTTGCTCTGCTCCGCGCCCTGGGCGTCTCCCGTGGCCAACTCACCGCGTCCGTTGTTCTCGAGGCCGCGGTGGTGGGTGTCCTTGGCTCGGCTCTCGGCGTGCTCGCCGGAATGGGGCTAGTCAAGGTCATCTATGCGGTTCTCGAAAGCACTGGTGCGGGACTCCCCGCTGGCGGGATCGTCCTGACACCATTGGCGGTCGCGCTCCCCATGATCGTCGGAGTGCTCGTCACCATCCTCAGTGCGTGGGCACCCGCCCGCAGTGCTGGGGCCACTCGTCCCGTCGAGGCTATGCGTTCCGGGGACGCCAGCAGCTCCAGCTCTCTGGTGGGGCGCACCATTGCCGGCGGGATCGCCTTCGCGGTCGGCGTCGCAGTCGCGCTAGCCGGGGCGCTCGGTGACGGCTGGAGCACGAAGACGCGGGCCATTCTGGTCGGGGCCGCTGCGGTCCTTGTCATCCTGGGGACGTTCCTGGCTTCACCGGCGGTCGCGCGTCGCGCTGTGCCAGCGATCGGCCGGGTCGTTGGGCTGCCTTTCGGCACCGTCGGCGCACTCGCGCGGAAGAACTCCGCCCGGAACCCACGGCGCACCGCCACCACTGCCTTCGCCCTCACTTTGGGGCTTGCTCTCGTCGGGGCCGTGGGGATGCTGGGAGCGTCGATGAAGGCCTCCGTGGCCGAGGTGACCGAAACCGCGGTGAAGGCCGACTTCGTGGCGACGGGGCCGTCGAATAGCGGGTTCCCTGTCCCCAACGGTGCCGTCGGTGCGGTGCAGGAGACCCCTGGGGTGGGCGCCGTCGGAGTGCTGGGTAGCTCCCTCGTGAACATCGAGGGCATCGGCGCTTTCGCCGGGCAGCCCTTCGCGAACTACTACGGGGGTAACCCCAACGACGGCATCGCGGTCGACACCGTCGAGGGCACAACAGATCTCGCGGAAGAGGGCTTCATCGCGGACACCAAGACCGCGGCCTCCCACGGCTGGAAGGTCGGCGAAAGCTACCCGGTCCACCTCGGCAAGACCCCCGCCGGAAAGAAACTCCCTCTGCTCGGTACCTACGAGCCAAATCAGGCGCTCGGGCCCTACGTGTTGAGTCGGGCCGGCGTGGAGGGCGTGCAGCCCTCCGCTCAGGGGCAGTGGCCCGGCCAGATCATGGCCCTTATGGTCACCGCGGCGCCGGGGGAGGGCGGCGGTGAGCAGAGCGTGCCGACCGAGCTCCAAGAAGAGCTTCGGGAGGCCACGAGGGACTACATCGTGGTTCAGGTCCTCACCCCAGCGGAGGCCTCGGGTGAGGCTGCCGTCATGGTCGACCAGATGCTGAACATCCTCTACGCGCTGCTCGCACTGGCCATTGTCGTGGCCATTCTCGGGATCGTGAACACGCTGGCACTGAACGTCATCGAACGGCGTCAGGAGATCGGCATGCTTCGCGCGATCGGCACGATGCGTGGCCAGATCCGCCGCATGATCACCCTGGAGGCCGTGCAGATCGCGGTCTATGGGGCGATTGTTGGCGTCCTCATCGGGCTCGGCCTGGGCTGGGCTTTCGTCACGGTCCTCGCGGGGGAGGGGCTGGAAGAACTCGCCGTCCCGTGGCTGCAGCTGGTGCTCATGCTCCTTGGCTCCGCGCTCGTGGGCGTGGTTGCCGCCGCCTGGCCTGCGATCAAGGCGGGGCGTACCCCTCCGCTGGAGGCCATCGCGGATTAGGGAAGCCAGCCGCCGCTGAGGTAGCTGGCAGCCACGGTGATGTGTGCGCCGGGCCACGACCAGCGCAAATATAGTTTTCTTAAGGCAAATACTTCGTTTTGCCAACAAATTACCAATGTGTGATGTTTAATCCCCTCTATGACGAAGATCACACGAGGGGGACAGCCGTGGCGTGCTCGTTCCGCATCTTTCATTGCCACCAGTATTCTTTCCACCACTCTGATCGCAGGGGCCGGGTTCGTCGCTCACGCTGACGAATCCTCCTCGAAGGATCAGGATTTCGGCGCAACGCTGTCCTCCGTTGGTTCCAGCGAGGGCGGGGCTCTCGGATCTTCCGGCACGGGGAAGGCGCCGGAGCAGGGCGATAATGACGCCTTCTACGACACCGCTGGCGTCACCACGACCACCCCGGGCGAGATCCTCAAGACCGAGACCGTGCCCTACAACCCCGCACCGCGGGGCATGAAGGGCTACGTCCCGAAGACCGTCGACCGCATCATGTACACCACCACCAACGCTCACGGCGAGCTCACCCCGGTGACCGGCTACATCATGGAGCCGCGCACCGAGTGGAAGGGTAAGGGCGAGCGCCCGACCGTCATCATCGGCCGCGGCACCGTCGGCCAGGGTGATAAGTGTGCCCCGACCCGCAACTGGCCGCTGCACAACCTCCAGGACCCTGTCCAGAGTGGCCGTGGTGTCAACCTCGAGGGCATCTACGACGTCGCGTTCGCCAAGTACGGCGTGCGCGTCATCGTCACCGACTACATCGGCATGGGCACCGACGAGGTTCACACCTACATGAACCGTCTCGACCAGGCCCACGCGATGATCGATGCGGGCCGCGCGGCGCGCAACATCGTCGAGAAGAACGGTGGGAAGTTCGGCAAGGTCGCCTTCTACGGCCACTCCCAGGGTGGCGGCGCGTCCACCGCGGCCGTCGAGGAGGCACCGAACTACGGCAAGGATCTCGACGTCGCGGGTGCCTATGCCTCCGCGCCACCGGCAGACCTGAACGCCGTGCAGCAGAACATTGACGGCTCTGACCTGATGGGCGCGATCGGCTTCACCATCAACGGCATGCTGGCCCGCTACCCGGAGCTGCGTCCGCTGCTGGAGGAGCACCTCAACGAGGAGGGCGAGAAGGCCCTGGCTGCGACCGCTGAGATGTGCACCGACGAGATCATGGACAACTTCGGCCACCAGGAGACTCGCAACTGGACCAAGGACGGCCGCTCCCTGACCGAGCTGCTCAAGGACATGCCGGCGGCGCAGAAGGCCCTGGCGGATCAGAAGATCGGCAACGGCAAGCCTGAGGCTCCGGTGATGATCGTCTCTGGCCGCTACGACGGCAACGTCGAGTACAACCAGGCGAAGGTTCTGGCGAAGACCTGGCGCGATAAGGGCGCCAGCGTCGTCTACAAGGATGACTTCATGCCACCGATCGGCGAGTACAACCACCTCGCCCAGGCCGCGACCGGTGCCCCGTACGGCCTGGACTTCATCATCGCCCGCTTCAACGACCTGCCGGTCAAGGGGGAGGGTGGAGACTACACCACCGAGTCCTCCCTGCAGGGCTCCAGCCAGTCCTCCTCCGAGGGCTATGGCCTCCTGGGTTCCAGCCAGCCCTTCCTGGGCAGCTCCGCCCGGGACTAAGCGCTAGCCGAAGCTAGTGCCAGCGGGTCGCCGGTCGGCGGCTCAGGCGAAGCCCGCAGCGCATGCTGTGGGCTTTTAGCCGTTGAGCTCGCGGCTGGCGATTTCTGCACCCTCAACCAGGGACTGCAGCTTCGCCCATGCGATCTGCTCGTGGAGGCGACCGCCCAGGCCGCAGTCCGTCGACGCGATGACGTTCTCCGGGCCGACGAGTTCAGCGAACTGGATGATGCGGTCTGCGACCAGGCGCGGGTGCTCCACCACATTCGTGGAGTGGGAGACCACGCCCGGGTAGATCACGGTGCCCTCCGGCAGCTTGTGGTCCTGCCAGACACGCCACTCATGCGCGTGGCGCGGGGAAGCGCCCTCGAAGGAGTAACCGCCGACCTCAGCGCGCAGAATTTCCTCGACGATATCGCCGAATGGCACGTCGGTGACGTGCGGGCCGTGCCAGGAACCCCAGCAGATGTGCAGGCGGGTCTGCTCGCGCGGCAGATCCTTCACGGCGTGGTTGATGGCGTCCACACGGGTGCGGATGTACGCCCGGTAGTCCTCGATGGACGGCTCCGGGTTGATCTGGTCCCAGGACTCCGCCAGTGACGGGTCATCGATGGATACGGTCAGTCCGGCGTCAGTGATGGCGCGGTACTCTTCTGCCATCGCGTCGGCGCAGGCCCAGACGATGTCATCGTCCGTCTCGTAGTACTCGTTCTTCAGTCGGGCCGCGGATCCCGGGGACAGGGCGGCGACGAAGCCCTCGGTGGCGCCGGTCTTCTTCATGGCGGTGGTCAGCAGCTGGACGTCGGTGTCGATCTGGTCCTTGCCGATGTACGTGATCGGGCCGGTGATCTTCGGGTTACCGACGGAGGCGCGGTTGGCGAGGATGCCGGAGGCCGGGTCCTCGTATGCCTCGCGGAAGAGGGTGCGGTCACGGCGGTCGGCGAAGCTGGTCAGGCGGATGTTGCCCGGCTCGGAGCGGATGGCCTCCTGGTTGGCCCAGCGGTCCTCGTCGGTCATGGTCAGCCCACCCAGGCGGGAGAAGCTGTAGTTCCACCAGGCGCCGTAGTCCACGGCACCGCTGGTGACGTGGCCGTATTCGCCCTCGTTGATGATGCTGATGCCCATCTCGTGCTGCTTGGCGACGACCTTGTCGATGGACTCCTGCAGGATGCCCAGGAAGTCCTCACGCTCGATCTCGCCGGCGGCGAATTTGTTGTTGACCTCGAGTAGTTCCTTCGTACGCGGCAGGCTGCCGACGTGCGTGGTTTTGATGTTGACGCTCATCGTCTGTTTTCGCTTTCCTTGGTCGTGGGGCCAGCGTTGCCACTGGCTGTGGATGCTGCCCAGTGTATCTATGCCGGGAGACGTTCTGAATGAGTGGGTCTGGCAGCGAGTTGCGGCATGCTCGTACCGTGTCCGGGGCTGCGTCTGCGAGGGGAACTAAGATCGGGGGCATGACCGATGGCGAGAAGAAAAGCACTGATCAGAACTCCAAGAGCCTAGGGGCAACCCCGAACTCGGATATCGCGAGCCTGCCGGGGGCGCACCGCGATGTGCAGGAAGGCGTGGCGCCACTGACCCCAGCCGAGCAGCTGGTGCAGCTCAATAACTTTTTTGAGGACAATTACCCGGAGATTTTCCGTTCCCTGACGACCGACGAAGGGGTGGAATACACGCAGCAGGGTCAGCCAGTTCCGCAGGATCTTAAAGCCTCGACGGAGCGCATGTGGTCGAAGGTTCCTGACCTGTTGACGCACAGTAGCCAGCTGGTGTTGGGCGCAGGCCTGGATCACGCGATGCCGCACGTGGCCTTCTGCCGAGCAGGTGTGAGCTCCGCGGCGTGGCCGGTGGGGCAGCCTGGTGTTGCTGAGCTTCCACAAGGCGTGGGTGCGACGGTGCTGCGCCCGGACGAGCCCACCGGCGCGCTCGCGATCTCTCTCCACGGCGGGCCGGGCTGGTTCGGTGATCGGCAGGCGCACGAGCAGCTCTGGCAGCCACTGTTCGCAGCGCTGGCCCAGCAGTCCGGCGTCACCATCGTGGATCTGACCTATCCGCTGCCCCTGGTTGGTGGCGATGGAGCGCGGGGCTGGGAGGCCACGGTCACGGCCGTGGGACAGGCCTTCGACGCCGTGCGCGGCAGCGCCGAGGCCCTGGGGTGCGATGAGAACAGGACTGGCATCGTGGCCTTTGGCTCTGGCCTGGTTGCCGCGACGCACGCCCTGCGCGACGCGGCGTGGGTGGCAGCGCTGAGCCCACGTATTGCGGGCCCGCTGGAGGAACTGGAGGGGGAGAAGCTGGGTATTCCGGTACTGCTTTCTATTGCCAGCGAGGACTCGCGTGCTACCCCGGCGGAGCGCGCGGCTAGCTTCGTGGAGTCGGTGTTCTCCGAGGTTGATACCCAGGAATTCCCGAGCGAGCACATTATCGCTCCGCCGACCGTGTGGCGCGAGCGGGTGGGCGCGGCCGGGAAGTGGCTCGCTGGCCGCTAAGGGGCGACCGCTGCATGTCGCGGTAGGGGTGGGGTGGCGCTCGTGCGTACTGGGGCATTGCGGCTGCTTCCCGGCTGCTGCCCGGCTGCTGCCCCGCCGGTCGTCCCCCGACGCCACAAGTGTCCCGACGTGGGGAGAGTGGGATTACCCCCGTCCTTGGCCTTCGTTGAACAATCCTCTAAGGTGACCTAAATCACTGATGGAAAGGTGCGACTATGACCACGAATCCCAAGCAGGCTGAAACAAAGCCCGGAGTAGCCTCCACCCCAGCGGATAGCACTGACGCCAAGGCCACTAAGGCAAAGCGACGCGCCGCCCGCGCAACCACGATGGGCGCCATGTTCCTGATGGCCACCAGCGCCATTGGGCCCGGCTTCATCACGCAGACTAGCGTGTTCACCGTCCAGCTGGGGGCGGCCTTCGCCTTCGCAATTCTGGTCTCCATCCTCGTCGACATTGCCATTCAGCTCAATGTCTGGCGCGTCCTCGGCGTCTCCGGGATGCGTGCCAATGAGCTCGGCAATGCCGTTCTCCCAGGCCTCGGCTGGATCATGGGCGCGTTCGTCTTCGTCGGCGGCCTGATCTTCAACATCGGAAACATCGGTGGTGCCGGCCTCGGAACGAACGCGATGCTCGGCGTCGACCCCATCATCGGTGGCGCGATCTCCGCGCTGGTCGCCGCCCTGGTCTTCCTCTCCAAGTGGGCCGGCGCGGCCCTCGACCGCATCGTCGTGATCCTTGGCGCCCTGATGATCCTGCTGATGATCTACGTGGCCATCGTGTCCGCCCCACCCGTCGGCGAAGCCCTGAAGCAAACCGTGGTCCCGGACGAGATCGACTTCGTCATCATCACCACCCTGATCGGCGGCACCGTCGGCGGCTACATCACCTTCTCCGGCGCCCACCGCCTCATCGACTCCGGCCTGACCGGCCCGGAGCACGCCAAGGACATCACCCGCGTCTCCGTCACCGGCATCCTCGTCACCGGCGTGATGCGCACCCTGCTCTTCCTCGCTATCTTCGGCGTCGTCGCGTCCGGCGTGGCCCTGTCCGGCGACAACATCGCCGCCGATGCCTTCCGCGCCGCCGCCGGCGAGATCGGCGTCCGCTTCTTCGGCATCGTCCTGTGGGCCGCGGGCCTGACCTCCGTCATCGGTGCGTCCTTCACCTCCGTGACCTTCGTGACCACGCAGAAGATCGCGCCACGCACCCGCAACTTGCTGACTCTCGCGTTCATCCTGGTCTGTACCGTCGCCTACGTCGTGCTCAACCAGGCGCCGCAGAAGCTGCTGATCTTCGCCGGTGCATTCAACGGCCTGATCCTGCCGATCGGCTTCGGCGTGGTGCTGTGGGTGGCCTGGCGTCGCCGGGACCTGCTGCAGGGCTACAAGTACCCGGTGTGGCTGTGGTCCATCGGCGCGATCACCTGGCTACTGACCCTCTGGCTCGGCTGGCGCTCCCTGTCCGGGATCGCCGCCATGTGGGCCTAAGCGAGGTGGGGTTGAGATGAGCACCAGCACGCACGAGATGTCGCCGGCGGCCGCCCGTGCCGCCTTCCGTGCTGGCCTGGCCGTCCCATCCGCCGGTTACTCGGATGGTTACGCGCAGGCCAACCTCATGGTCCTGCCGAAGGAATACGCCTTCGACTTCCT
The DNA here is from genome assembly GCF_030212265.1 of Corynebacterium sp. UMB9976. NCBI lineage: Bacteria > Bacillati > Actinomycetota > Actinomycetes > Mycobacteriales > Corynebacteriaceae > Corynebacterium > Corynebacterium sp. UMB9976. The sequence goes on along the minus strand of NZ_JASODY010000008.1, from coordinate 78,704 downwards.
GCTCTTCGCCCAGCGCAACCCCAAGCCTTGCCCCATTCTCGGGGTGCTGGAGCCGGGGCAACTGAACTCCGAGCTGCTGCCCGGCGGGGACATTCGCACCGACATCCCGAAGTACCGCGTCTACCGCGACGGTGAGCTGGCAGGCGAGTACCAGGACGTCACCGAGTTCTGGCGCGACGATCTCGTCAGCTTCCTCATCGGCTGCTCCTTCACCTTCGAAGGTGCCCTGCTGGATAACGGCATCCCGGTCGCCCATATCGAGCAGGGGCGCAATGTCCCGATGTATAAGACGTCCATTCCGACCGCCCCCGCCGGGAGGTTCCACGGTCCGCTGGTCGTCTCGATGCGGCCGATCCCGGCGTCCCAGATTGCGGACGCCGTCCGGGTGACCTCCCGCTACCCGGCGGTCCACGGTGCGCCGGTGCACGTGGGGGACCCAGCCGCGATCGGTATTAGTGACCTCGCGTCCCCCGACTACGGCGACGCCGTCGAGATCCCGGACGGGCACATCCCGGTGTTCTGGGCCTGTGGTGTGACCCCGCAGGCCGCGGTGATGGAGGCCAAGCCCAGCCTGGCGATCGCCCACGCGCCGGGGCACATGCTGGTCACCGACGCTCGTGACCTGCAATACCAGGTTCCCTAAAACGCGTCCTTTCGGCGCAAGGGGGATAGTGGGGCCAGAGGGTTAGTGGGAGAGGTACTTCTGAACCGCGGTGGGGGTGGAGATGAGCGAGTCTTCCAGGATGTCCGCGGCCTCGTTGAAGTCCATCCTCTCGAGGGCGTCCATGACTTCGCGATTCTTTGCCACGAAGGGGGCATGAAACTCGGGCTCCGCCTCCAGGACTTGGAGGAAGGCCAGGCGCATGAGCGCGAGAATGCGGTCCATCATATCTTCGACCATCGAGGAGCCCACCCCAGCGACGATGACCCGGTGGAAGCGCTGGTTCGCGTCCGCGACCTTCACCAGGTCCCCCTCCTCGAGGGCCTGTTCTGCCGCTGCGACGATCGTCGAGAGGCGGGGGACGTCCACATCCGCGGTGCGCAGCGCATTCGGTTCGATGAAGGCGCGGGCGGTATAGAAGTCCGCGACATCTGCCACGGTGGGCTTGGCGATGAACACGCCACGGTGGTGGATTCGGGTCACCAGGCCCTGGCTAGCGAGCTCGGCGAAGCCTTCGCGCAGGGTATTTCGAGACACGTCCAAGTGCTCAGCGAGCTGCACCTCGTTGAGCTTTTCCCCCGGCTGATAGCGCCCGCGGGAGATCTCCTGGCGGAGTTGATTGGCGACCGTTTGGGACCTCATGATGAACAATCCTAGGCAACGCCGCTGCAGGGCACGAAGCCAGGACGCGGTTAAGGGGGCAACCTAGCGCATAGGACGAGGCCCCACGGGGCGGATCAACACCCGTGGGGCCTGGCGTGCGAGGGGAGAGCTAGGCAGTAGCGTGAGCCGCTACTAGCCCGTTTTTGAGCCTCTAGCTGATCCGGGCCAGGACCTCGCCCTGAGCCACGGAGCCGCCCTCGGCGATATCAGAGCGACGCAGCGTGCCCGCAGTCGGCGCCTTGACCGGGGATTCCATCTTCATCGCCTCGATGATCGCCACGGTGTCGCCCTCCGCGACCTCAGCGCCGTCCTCGACCTTCCAGCTGATGAGCACACCAGCGTAGGGGGAGGTGATGGCATCTTCACCAGCCGGTTCGGATGCAGCGGAACCGGCGGAGCTCTGCGCTGCCGCGCTCTCAGATCCGGCCGCCCCCTGCGCTGGGGCCGCGCCCAGCCCGGAGAGCACGCTCATCGGCAGGCCCACCCGGTGCAGCTTGCCGTCGATCTCGATGTTGACTTCCGTGCGCTCCGTGTATGCGGCCTCCACGTCAGTGTTGCCATCCCCGAAGCCCGGGACGTACTCCTTATCCACCCAATCCGTGTACACATCCAGGTGATCCTCGGCGAAGGCCGGGTGGTGGATGATGTCCTTGTGGAACGGGATGACCGTGCGCACGCCCTCGATCTTCAGGTCCCGCAGCGCCTCCTCAGAGCGGCGCAGCGCCACTTGGCGGTTCGGACCCCACACGATGAGCTTCGCGATCAGCGAGTCGTAGCTGCCTGGGATGGTAGACCCGGAGCGCACGCCGGTGTCGACGCGGACGCCGGGGCCGGTTGGTGGCTCGAAGGTCCGGACCAGACCCGGGCAGGGGACGAAGCCGTTCGCGGCGTCCTCGGCATTGATGCGGAACTCAAAGGCGTGGCCGGTCGGGACGGGGTCGGCGTCGAAGGAGAGCTCCAGGCCAGCGGCGATGCGGAACTGTTCCTGGACGATGTCCACCCCGGAGACCACCTCGGTGACCGGGTGCTCGACCTGGACGCGGGTGTTGACCTCGAGGAAGGAGACGGTGCCGTCCTCGGCGACGATGAACTCCACCGTGCCAGCGCCGGTGTAGCCAGCCTCGCGGCAGATCTCGCGGGCGCCTTCGTAGATGGACGTGTTCTGCTCATCAGTCAGGAACGGCGCCGGGGCCTCCTCGACGAGCTTCTGGAAGCGGCGCTGCACGGAGCAGTCGCGGGTACCGACGATGCGGACGTTGCCGTGGGTATCCGCCAGCACCTGGGCCTCGACGTGGCGCGGCTTGGTGAGGAACTTCTCCACGTAGCACTCGCCGCGACCGAAGGCTGCCTTGGCCTCGCGGCCCGCGGAGGCGAAGCCCTCCTCGATATCCGCTTCCTCGTGCACGACCTTCAGGCCGCGACCACCGCCACCGAAGGCAGCCTTGATGGCGATCGGCATGCCGTGCTCGGCAGCGAAGTCCCGGGCCTCCTCCCAGCTCTCGATCGGCTGATCGGTGCCGGGGGCCAGCGGGGCGCCGACCTTGGTGGCCAGCTGGCGGGCAGCGACCTTATCGCCCAGGGTCTCGATGGCCTCCGGGGAGGGGCCGACCCACACCAGCCCGGCGTCCTGCACGGCGCGGGCGAAGTCTGCGTTCTCGGCGAGGAAGCCGTAGCCCGGGTGCACGCAGTCCGCGCCGCTGCGGGCCGCGATGTCCAGCAGCGCTGGGATGTTCATGTAGGTATCGGCGGCGGATTCCCCGCGCAGCGGGTAGGCCTCGTCCGCAAAAACGGGGTGCTGGTTATCGGCATCCGCGTCGGAGTACACCGCGACCGACTCGATGCCCAGGTCGCGAGCGGCGCGCGCGATGCGCACGGCGATCTCGCCACGGTTGGCGATGAGAACCTTCTTCAGCGGCAGTGCTGGGGTCGGTTGTTCGTTGTAGAAGGTGCTCACTGTTCTTCCTCCTGGGTATCGGTGTTCTGGTCGGTGGGGTTGATCGGCAGTTCTGCCAGCGTATCGGGGTCGACGGCACGGAAGGTGACGGTGCTGCCGGGCGGGAGCTGACCGGCGGCGTCCATGTCCTCTGGGATGACCGTCGCGATGACGGGGTACCCGCCGGTGACGGGGTGGTCGGCGAGGAAGAGCACGGGCAGGCCATTGGGTGGGACCTGAATGGAGCCGGGCAGCATGCCTTCGCTAGCCAGCTCCTCCTCGCGCTCGCGGGTCAACTCGGCACCCTCGGGGCCGGTCATGCGCAGCCCGATGCGGTTGGACTGGCCAGAGACCTCCCAGGTTGTGCTGAGGAAGTCCTGCACGGTCTGCTCTGCGAACCAGTTGTCGCGGGGGCCGAGGACGCAACGCAGGGTTGCGGCGTTCGTGCTGTCCGCCGGGTTGAGGATGGTGGGGTCCACCGCGGTGCGCGTGGCTTTCCCGGCCTTGAGTACGTCGCCGTCCGCAAGTGGTGCCGGCCCCATTCCGGATAGGACGTCACTCGCGGCGGAATCGAGGACGGTATCCGTGGCGAGCCCGCCGCGGATCGCCACGTAGCTGCGGGCCCCGGTGCCGGTGGGGTGCACGGCGAGCTCCTCGCCCGCGAGCAGCCCGATCGGCTGCGCGAGGGTCTTGGTTGCCTGCTGTCCGCTGCGGGTGCTGACCTCCACCGTGGCCTCTGCACCGGTGACCGCGAGGACGGTGTCCACGTTCGCGGTGATGCGCAGTCCGCCGATGTTCTCAATCACGGCGGCGCTGGAGCGGTTGCCCACCGCGGCGTTGGCTGCGCGGGCGCTCGCCCGGTCGAGCGCGCCGGAGCGGGTCACACCAATATCGCCGTGGCCCGGGCGGCCGCGGTCCTGCACGAGGCTGAGCAGGCCGGCGTCCGTGAGTGTCGCGACCGGGCGACCAAGGATCGCCGCCTGGGTGCGGTTGTGCTGGGAGGCCGCCTTGCCGGACCCCGCATTCGAGGACGCCGCGCCGCTGGCCTCGGCGCGGACCGCGCGGTAACGCACGATATCGCCGGGGTTCAGCAACGCCGGGTGTTCGGCGCTTGGGTCCCACATGGGGGTCTTGGTGTGGCCGAGCAGCTGCCAGCCACCGGGGGACTGGCGCGGGTAGACGGCGGAGAACTCGCCGGCCAGGCCGACCGCACCCGCGGGCACCGCGGTGCGGGGGTTGGCGCGCCGGGGCACGTTCCACTCGAAGTTCTCGGCCCCCTCGCTGGTGCTGGCGTCGGCAGGCACGCAGTAGGTGAAGCCGGGCGCGAAGCCACCGAAGGCGGCCATCCACGCCTGGCTGGTGTGGCGGTTGATGAGTTCCTCGGTGCTGATGCTCAGGTGCTCGGCGGTGCTGGCCAGGTCCTCGCCGTCATAGATCACGTCGATCGTGACCTCACGTGGGGTGGTCTGGCCAGCAGCAGCGGGGGAGAACCCGGCCAGCGTTTCCACCGCACGCTGGGCATCACGCGGGGTGGCGAACTCCAGCAGCACGGTGCGGGCGGCGGCGATGGCCGAGGTCTGACCGGCCAGCGGCTGGGCCGTCAGCGCGGCGTGCCAGGTCATGACCTCCGCGAGGTCGGGTAGGTCGACCAGGAGAGCGCGGGTGCCCGCCCGGTGGATGGTGCGCGGTGCCAGGGATGCGTCGGTCATAGGAAGGACCTCACTGCAATGCCTTCGCTATCCAGTCGGGCAGCGATGTGCTCGGCCATGGCGACCGCGCCGGGGGAGTCCCCGTGGATGCATACGGATTCGGCCCCGATGCTGATCTCGCTGCCGTCCACTGCGGTGAGAGTGCCCTCGGTGGCGAGGCGGAGGACACGCTCGGCCACGGCGTCCGGGTCGTGGAGGACGGCGTTGGACTCGCGGCGGGAGACCAGGGTGCCGTCCGGGTTGTAATTGCGGTCAGCAAAGGCCTCACGGACGGCGCGCAGCCCGGCGGCCTCGGCCTTCTCGATCGCGATGGAGCCGGGGAGCAGCAGCAGGGGCAGGTCGCCGAAGGCCTTCACTCCGTCGACGACGGCCTGGGCCTGGGCCTCGTGGTGCACGATCGTGTTGTAGAGCGCGCCGTGGGGCTTGACGTAGGAGACCTTCGTGCCGCGCGAGCGGGCCAGTGCGTCGAGGGCGCCGATTTGGTACAGCACCTCGTCTGCAAGCTCGGCGGGAGCGTAGTCGATGAAGCGGCGGCCGAAGCCGGGCTTGTCGCGGTAGCCGACGTGGGCTCCGATGGTCACGCCGCGCTCGGCGGCAGCCTCGAGGGTCTTGGCGATGTCGTGCGGGTCACCGGCGTGGAAGCCGCAGGCGGTATTCGCAGAGGAGACGACGCGGATCATGGCTGCGTCGTCACTCACCGGATTGCCGGCGTTTGATTCTCCGAGATCGGCGTTTAAGTCGATGAACTGTGCGGAGGTCAAAAGGATCAGCTCCTCCAGAAATTGTTGAACAGTACCTCGAGTGTACGCTGCGTCACGTTTCTGGCGAAGCTGGATGCTGCTTCTCGGGGGTTCTACCCCGTGCGCTGCTGATGAGTCGCCGGCGATCCCATGCCGGCTGCGAGCTACTTGCCCTGGTCGGACTTGAGGAACTGTTCGGCAAGCCCGCGGAGGATGCTGATTCCTTCGTGAAGGGCCGAATGCTGCTCATCGGAGAGCTGCTCGAGCGCTGCGGCGACGACCTCGTCGCGGGCGCGGTTGGCCTTTTCTGCGACCTCTTTGCCGTGCTGGGTGAGTTCGACGCGGACGATGCGCCCGTCCTCCGGCGTCGAGACGCGGCGCACGTGGCCCAATCCCTCGAGGCGGGAGACATGCTGGCTCATCGTCGGCTGGGCGACGTCCTTAGCTTCGGCGAGTTCGGACATCGTGAGCGGGCCGTCTTCCAGCGCGTTCAGCGTGGCGAGCTGAGAGGTGGTGATACCGGAGACGTGATCGACGCGGCGGAGCATATCGACGCTTAAGCGGATCGATTCGCGCGTTTCGGCGGCGAGGTCAACGAGGCGATCGTTGGAGTTCATGGCACCAGGGCTTTCGGGCTCAGGGTGTGGTCGCCTGCTAGGGCGGTGTGGTGAGGGGGTGTGCGGGGCGGGCTGGCCCGCCACGCTTGGGAATTGTCATCCCGTTGTTGAGGGTGTTTATAGCCTATTTGCGTTCGTCGCGCAAAACCACGAGGCTGTGGCGATCCTTCTGGACTTCCTCCCAGCGGTCAACCAGACCCTCCAGGCGGCGCCACTGATTCGACGGGATCGCCCGCTCGGCGTCCTTCCACACCTTCTCGTCGCTGGTGCCCCAGGCCACCGGCATCGGCAGTACCTCCTGGAACAGCTCCGAACTGCGGGAACGCTGAGCGCCCGTCACTGCCATCGACGGAACCCGAGCCCCCACCTCGCGCGGCACGCCAGGGATGGAGGTCACGGTGCGCGCAGCCAGCGCCGGCTCGATCAGGTTCGGGTTCGGGTTGGCCTTCGCCTTCGTGCTGGCGTCCACCAGGGAGAGCAGCACCATGTCGCGCGGGTTGACCTTCGCGATGATCGCCGGAGCCAGCTGGTACATGTCGTAATACTGCTGCGGGCTGCCCATCGCTTTCGGAAGTGCGGGGATGATGATCCAGCACAGGGCGCCGAAGATGCCCAGCGAGATCGTGAAACCGATCGTGCGCCCCTGCCAGCCATTGACGGCCACCAGGATGGCGATGATCACGAACATCAGTGCGCCCAGGATCGCGGCGGAAATCTGCAGGCGCTTGGCATCCCGGAAGAACTCATTGTGCTTCCGCGCGTAGTCCTCCTCGACGGGGACATGAAACTCAGTCATTGCTGAAATGTGCCTTCCTTATTAATTATTTTCCACCGGATCCGGCAGGTCCGCCGCATCCATGATGCCGTAGCCATAGCCCTGCTCAGCGAGGAAACGCATGCGGTGGGCTGCGTAGTCAGCATCGAGCGTATCCCGGGTGACAACGGTATAGAAAAAGGCGCCACCACCATCCGGCTTCGGCCGCAGGATGCGACCCAAGCGCTGCGCTTCCTCTTGCCGGGACCCGAATGTGCCCGAGATCTGGATCGCCACGCTCGCCCCCGGCAGATCGATCGAGAAGTTCGCGACCTTGGAGACCGCCAGCGTCGTGATCTCCCCGTCCCGGAACTGCTGGTAGAGCTTCTCCCGCTTCGTGGTGCTGGTCTTGCCGTCAATGACGGGCACATCCAGCTCCTCGGCGATCTCCTCCAGCTGGTCCACGTAGGCGCCGATGATCAGCGCAGGCTCCTCCGGGTGCATAGCGAGCAGCTTCTTGACAACGCGGTTCTTCGCCGGGGTGGTGGCCGCTAGCCGGTACTTATCGGCCTGCTCGGCGGTCGCATACACCATCCGCTCGGATTCGCTGAGCTGCACGCGCACCTCAGTACAGTCCGCCGGCGCGATCCAGCCCTGGGCCTCGATGTCCTTCCATGGGGCGTCATAGCGCTTCGGCCCGATCAGGCTGAATACGTCGCCTTCGCGGCCGTCCTCGCGCACCAGGGTGGCGGTGAGCCCCAGACGGCGGCGAGACTGCAGGTCGGAGGTCATGCGGAACACCGGGGCAGGCAGCAAGTGAACCTCGTCGTAAATGATTAAGCCCCAGTCACGGGAGTCGAACAGCTCCAGCGCCCGGTATTCGCCCTTCGACTTCCGCGTGACCACCTGGTATGTGGCGATGGTGACGGGGCGGATCTCCTTCTTCTCACCGGAGTACTCGCCGATTTCATCCTCCGTCAGGGAGGTGCGGCGCACTAGCTCGTCCTTCCACTGCCTGCCCGCGACGGTGTTCGTCACCAGGATCAGGGTGGTGGCCTTCGCCTTGGACATCGCGGCCGCGCCGACCATCGTCTTGCCAGCACCGCAGGGCAGGACGACGACGCCGGAGCCACCCTCCCAGAAGCTGTCCGCGGCGAGCTGCTGGTAGTCGCGCAGCTCCCAGTCCTCATGCTCCGTGGACAGGTCGATCGGGTGCGCCTCGCCGTCCACGTAACCGGCCTCGTCCTCTGCCGGCCAGCCAACCTTCAGCAGTTCCTGTTTGAGCCGGCCCCGCTCGGAGGGGTGGACGATGACGGTGTCCGCGTCGATCTGCTCGCCCAGCATCGGCTTGATCTTCCGGTGTCGTTGGATCTCCGCCAGGACGGCGGCGTCCCGGGACTCGAGCACCAGGCCGTGTGCGGGGTGCTTGACCAGGGTGAGCCGACCATAGCGGTCCATCGTCTCCGCGATGTCGATCAGCAGGGGTTGGGGGACGGGGAAGCGGCTGTACTCCTCCAGTACGTGGACGACCTGCTCGGCGTCGTGGCCGGCGGCGCGGGCGTTCCACAGAGCCAGCGGGGTGATGCGGTAGGTGTGCACGTGCTCTGGGGCGCGCTCCAGTTCCGCGAACGGGGCCAGCGCGTTGCGTGCCTCCTGCGCCTTCGGGTGGTCGATCTCGAGCAGCACGGTCTTATCCGACTGCACGATCAAGGGGCCGTCGCCGATGGGCAAAGCCGTTGTCCTTTCCTTGGAAGACGTGTTTTCCCGGCGTGAAAACTGGTTTCACGTGCCGGGGCATGCGTGGCTTTTGAGTCCCGCGGGTGAGGCAGGGGCTCAAAAGCGTCAAAACTCCAGGCTAGCGCGATGGGACGGAGACTGCGACCACTCGGTGCGGGTGCACCGTGAAGGTCTCACCGTCCGGCTCGCTCACGGCGGTGATCTGCGTGGCGGTCACCATCACCACCGAGATCCACGCGCTCACCGTGGAGCCATCCGCCTCCGCGTAGCTCAAACGCGCCTGGTGGCCCGAGGTATAGGCCTGACGCAGCGCGGATAGCGCGGCGCGGGGCTCGGTCAGCGTGACCTCGTCGCCCTCGTGGGCGTTGCTCTCGATATTCGCTGCCCGGCGGTAGCTTTCGATCTCGGCTGCGATGGCTTCCCGTAGCTGCGAGTCGGTATGCCGGCGGGATCTTCCCTGCACGCGGTGCGGCACGGAGCTGTCGCCGCTAGCCGTGGCGTCCTCCGGGGTGCTGCCCGAGAGCTGGAGGCCTCGTTCGGCGTCTTCGATGAGGTAGCGGATGGACTGCGGCACCGCCGGCAGCCCGCCCGGGGTCATGGTCGAGAGGAACTCCGAGATCTCCTCGCTGCGGTGCCCGCCGCGGAACGCGGACTGCAGGCTCGCCTTCGTGATCCGCCAGACCGACGCGATGCCGGAGGACTCCTGAACCGCGATGGCGCGCAGCATCGCCGCGTCCGCCGGGGCCAGCAGGCCTGGCGCCATGACGGTGTGATCGCCCTGAATGATGAGGTATTTCACGGGGGAGGGGAGGAGCTCGTCCAGGCGCGCTGCCAGCGCGGCGACGGGGTCGTCGTCCGTGCCGTGGGGGCCAACTGGGACGTCGACGTCAGCGTCGTCATCGTTGTTGTTCGGGGAACCGCCCTCGTCTGGGTCACTGGCGGCCGCAGCTGCGCTCCGGGCGGCCCGCGCCTCAGCGGCCTCGCTGGCGATTTTCAACGCCGACAGCGCTGCCGTGGGCTCGCCCAACGCGGTGAGCCCAAGATCCACCGACTCCGCGACGATCGCCTCCAGCCCCGCCGCGGTCGTGCCCCAGGCCTGGAAGGGCTGCACACGCCACAGCTGATCGGCCAGCTGCGCGGTGCTCGTCGTCGTACCCGTTGGCGTCCTAAAAAGGAAGGGGAACAACTGACGGAGGTGTGCCGCATTCGGGTCCAGCAACTCCTCCTGGAAGGCGCGGACGTCCAGCGCCTCAGCGTGCCAGGGGGCGTAGGGGCTAGCGTGCCAACCGAGCAGCAGCATCGCCCACTGCGTAGCCAAGGAGGATTCGAGGAAGTCCATGGCGGGCTCGGTCGGCGCCCAGACTGGGCCGTCTCCGGCGGGAGGGTGCGCAAAACCAAGATCCACCAGGCCGGCTTCGTATGCCAGCGTGAGGCGGCGGGCGACCTCCTCGGAGTCGGTACCCCAGCGGCGAGCGATGCGGTTCATCTCACGGACCCCGATGCCGCCGGACATCAACGGCTGAATGGGCTCGGAGCCCAGCTCCTCCAGCAGTTCGGTTAAGTCCTGGATCGTCTGGATGACGTTCGCGACCGCCGTGGCCGAGGCCTGACTATTCGGGTCAGTGGTCGAAGGCTCGGGCGCCGAATCCTCAGACGCTGCCGGGTCAGGGGCCCCGGTATCGCCGGTAGCTGGGTTGATAGGGCGCGCCGGGCGGAAGTCCCCGCCGGGCTCGGCGATGAGGGTGCCTCGCAGGTACTGCGCGACCCGGCCGCTTAACCGAGCGGTGTTCTCGTCGATCTGGTCCAAGATCCCGGTGCGCACCAGCGTGGGTAGTGGCTGGTCAGGGTCTGCACCCGGCCGCAGGGACTCGGAATGGCCCACCCCGCCCGCGTTGTTGAGGGTGCTGAGCAGGCGGCGCTGGCGGTCGGGGAGGGCCTCCACCGCGCCGGGTAGTTCCGCCGTGGGGATGGGGCAGCGGTTGCAGTCAGCGAGCCGCCACAGTTCCCGGACCGAGGGGTGGAACATGGTCGTGAGGGGTCCGGGCAGTTTGAGCAGGAGCGCGTCCAGGGCGTCGGGGTCGGAAGGCTGCTCCGACTCGGGGAAGAGTGACCACTCGGGGCCGTAGATCAGGCCCCACGACGCGCAGGAGCGCATGGCTGCCAGCAGATCCCCCTGGCTGGGGCGGCGCTCGGCCGGTGTGCCAGCGATGTCCAGCAGTTCTGTCGCGGTCGCGATGATGTCGCTGGCGCTGACCCATTCGTGGGTGGAGTCCAGCTCGAAGCCGGAGTGCAGCACAAGCAGCTCGATGGCAGAGAGGAAGCGCACGCTGGCGCTATCGAGCAGCGTGTCGTCCAGCGCTCCCGCCGCGCCTGCCTGCGTGTCGGAGCCGGCGTGATAGGACGCCCCGCGGGCGGTGGAGCCGAGCTCGGAGAGTGGGGTGGGGGCGAGCAGGTCGATCGCCCCGCGGCTGTGGAGCCGGCCCAGGAGCCCTGCTAGTGATGCGTAATCCTGCCCCAGCAGCCATGCGGGATAGCTCAGGGGTGGGTTTAACGCGTCGTCACGGGGAGATTCGGGGCCAGTCATAGGCACACCATTCTAGTGGACTCGCCCAACCCGTGCCCGCTGACGGCTTAGCGCGGGGTTTTCCCAAAAGGGTGGGTATGGCAGCTGTTTTTCGGCTCCTATGGTGCGATTTTCGGTGTGATGTGAGAAACTCAAACTATGGCGAACGTTGAAAAGAAAAAAGGCTATGTAGACCCGGCGTGGCCGACTGATATTCCAGAGGGTCAGCACGCTGTCACCGAGCTGGTGGCTTTCTCGGCAGGCGCTCTTTCCCCTTATGGCGAGATCGAGTGGCCGGTGGACTCCTCCACTCTCCCGTACGTGCACCCAGACACGGTGATCAACCGCTAAGAGCGCATTCTCGCTGTGGGGTTGAAGCACTCCACGGCGGTTTTCGCGTTCCCTGCTGACAGCATCAAGTGCTAGCTGCCACTGGCACGAGCGGTTGGCAATAACAGGCAATAGCAGCAGCCCCGGTCGGCGAGTTCATTTCTCGCTGGCCGGGGCTGTTTGCTGTTCGGCTTTGAAGCGTTGAGCTTAGAGGCCGAACTGGTTCAGGATCTGCTGGGCCTGAGCAACGCGGGCGTTGTGCGCGTTGAGGTGGTTGTTGAGGGTCACGCGGTGAGCCTTGTAGAACTCCTCGACCGGTGCCGGGATCGCCAGGCCGGCTGCCTCGAAGCGGTCGACGATGTGCTGGTAGGCCTTATCGATCGCCAGGACGTCCTTCTGCTGGGCGAGCTGGGAGACAGCCTTCTTAGCCTCGGCCTGCGGTGCGGCCTTCTTCGGGGCTGGCTTCGCGGAGACGTTGCGCGGAGTCGGGGCGGAGTTCAGCCCCAGCTGTGCGGAGCATGCCGGCCATGCGCCCCAGCCCTGGCCAGCCAGGACCTTCTCTGCGACAGCGATCTGCTGCTCGCGGGTTGCCTGGTATGCGTACGGCGCGTACTTCTGGCCACCGTATGCGGACCAGGTGGACGGGGAGAACTGCAGGCCACCGTGGTAGCCGTTGCCAGTGTTGATCTGCCAGTTGCCGCCGGCCTCACACTGAGCCAGGCGGTCCCAGTCGGAATCCGGTGCAGCAGAGGCTGCCGGAGCGAACGCAGCGGCGCCTGCGGAGAGTGCGGCACCTGCGACGGCGATGCGGCCGACGGTGGAGATGGAGTTGCGCTTCGAGTGGCGTCCCATTTTTCTTGAGTTTCCCTTCCGGTGGCCGGTCCCGTGACCAGGCCGAAAACCGTTCGTTTCGTGTTCTCTTACTTCAATGGTGCGCCGTGCGAATCTGCGCGACGCTGTGAGCTATTGCTCTGTGCTGAGAACACACGCTAGCCGTTTATAACGAAATAGTCACGTTCTTCGGAAAGAAAACCCGCCGCCCGCCCTGCGATGCGTCCTCATAAAACGCCTCTGACCTGCCGGTTAACGGAAAATAACGAATCGTAACTTTTTCCTGGATTGTGACGTGTTTCACCGGGTGGGGTGGGGTCTCGGCGCATTGATGCCCCACGCAGTGGCCTGCATTACGGATTGTGCATTCGGTGGGCCAGCCTGCTAATTTCAGCTTCTTCAGTAACCCAGGGGTGCGCGCAGAAGCGGGTATCCTGGAGGCTTAACGCCGGGCGGGACCGCACACCCAACGTGCGGAGGCTGCCTGTGGCGCCCGCCCCACGGCGCGTGGAACTTCGCGGGAGAGACCGCACAGCGCGCCAAGGTAAGGAAGAGAAGAAAGGTGAGGCAACATGCCAGTCGGTAAAGTTCGTTGGTTCGACGCCGACAAGGGCTTCGGCTTTGTATCCAACCCTGGTGAGGAGGACGTCTACGTCGGCCGCCAGGTTCTGCCCGAGGGGGTCACGGAACTCGTCCCAGGTCAGCGCGTGGAATATGAGTTTGTGGCTGCCCGTCGCGGACCACAGGCGCTCAGCTTGACCATTCTGGACGCCGGTCCCCGCCGCGCCCAGCACCGCTTTAAGCCAGAGCAGCTGGCTGGCATGGTGCAGGACACCATCAACCTGTTGGACTCCGAGGTTGTTCCGGTCCTGCAGGCGGGGCGCCGACCGGATCGCCGTGACTCTCGCCAGATCGTCGAGATTCTTCGCACTATCGCGCGCGAGCTCGATTCCTAACCCCCGTTAGCCCCTAATAACACCCTTGCGCCCCGGCAATGCCGGGGCGTTCCTTTTGCTCTGGCTGTTATTTTCCGGCCGGGGAGATGGCCCATACCGTGGCCACGGGGGTCTCCTCGCCGTCAGCGTCGCGACCGACGAGCAGGGAGTGGATTTCCACCACGGTGAGCTCGGGGTTGGATCCGTCGGACTTCTTCTTCTCCGACTTCAGCCGCACCGTGGTCTCGGTCGTCTCGTTGGCCTTGTGGTACTGCTCGTCGTTCGCGCCCGGGTCGTCGAAGATGCTGAGCATTGCCCAGTCGTGGTCGTAGACATCCTCCGGGATGCGGAGGGTGATCTCCTCCTGGCCCTTGAAGTCCAGCTCGAAGGGCTTTCCTGGCTCGCAATCGGGGTCGTCGATCTCGCAGGCCGAATACGGTGGGATTTCTACCTCTTCGTCCCCGACGACGGCGACGACGCGCTGGTTTTCCGGCAGGGTTCCCTCGCGGTTGTTCTGCCACCAGTTCACCGCTAGTACGGCGCCGACGATCACCACGACGAGCGCGAGAATGCTCAGCATGGTGATCAGCTGCTTGCGCTGCTCTGCTTTGCGGCGCTGCTTCGCGCTGGGGCGGGAGCGCTGCGGTGCGCCCTCCGCCGGGGTCGGCTTGCTTGCGTTGGCTCGCTTGAGGAACTGCTCGGTGTCCTCGGGACGCGGTTGAGAGTTAGAAGAGTTCACGGCTACTCATGCTAACTTGCGCCGACGCAAAGTCGCAGTGGCTGCCCCTGCCGGGCGCACCCCCGCAGCGTGCGATCGGAGAATACCTTGAGGAGGGGAGTGGCGGCCCGTAGCTCCTACGCGGGCTCGAAGGTGACCTCGTACATCGTGTCCCACAGCTTCCCGGTCAGGTAGAAGCGGTCGGTTCCCGGCACGTGGGCGATGCCGTTGAGGACGTCGACCCCGGCCTGCCGAGCGGTGGGCACCAGCCCCGTCATGTCCACGACCCCGGTGACCTCCCCGGTGGCGGGGTCGATGCGGTAGATCTCGTCGCTCTGCCAGACGTTGGCCCAGACCTCGTTGTCCCGGCAGTCCAGCTCGTTGAGCATGGTGGTGGGCTCGCCGCCGCGCGTGACATCCACACTGCCTGTGGCGGCGAAGCTTTCCGGATCCCGGAAGGTCAGCGTGCCGGAGCCGTCACTCATCACCAGTTGCTCCCCGGTGGAGCAGATTCCCCAGCCCTCACCGTCGTAGTGGACCTGGTCAAGCTCCTCGAGGGTGTTGGCATCCCGCCGGAATGCGGTGTTTTCCTTCCAGGTCAGTTGCCAGACGGTGGCGTGACCGTCCTTACCGACGTGGCGGGTGACTCCTTCGCCGAAGTAGCGGTGGTCGAGGTCGTGGCTATCGGACTGCTCGCCGTCGACGGTGCTGTGGTAGATCCGGGATTCGCCGTTGCGGCCCGTCCCCACCAGGATTTTTCCTTCGTCCACGACCTCCACGCCCTGGGTGAAGCTGGTGGCATCCCACGGGTGCTCGGCGATCACGGTGGCCTTGAGCTGCGACGGCTGGCGGGCGCCTTCCTCCATCGTGGCGGTCCCAGTGACTTGGGCATCCTCGTCGTCGGCGGAGCCGCAGCCGGTCAGCAGGCCAGCGGCGAGTACCGCACCGATCGTCAGCCGGACAGTCCGGCGCGCGGAACGGGCAAAAGCTGCAGTGATCATGGCCTCCATTGTGCCCCAGGCGCTGGGCTGTGCCCCGCTCGGTGGCGTGCAGGGCATAATGGGAGTGATGACTAAGCACAGGAAACAGCGTGACCAGCTGCTCTTTAGCGCCGAGGCCCGGGAGGTCGCCCGGGAGGTAATCACGGAAGCCGCCGAGGGGGAGGTGGGCGAGCACCTCGGGGTGAAGGTTCCGCCGCGCCAAGGGCAGGACTCCGGGCACGTGGCCATTCACCGCTTCGCGAGCCTCACCCCCGGATATAAGGACTGGGAATGGATCGCGGTGCTCGCCGCGGTGCCGGGCAGCCAGGAGATCACCGTCAACGAGGTCGCCCTCCAAGCAGGGGCGAAGGCCGAGCTCGCGCCCGAGTGGGTTCCCTACGAGGACCGCGTGCGACCGGGGGACCTGGGCCCCGGCGATACCCTCCCGCCTCGGGAGGACGACGAGCGCCTGGCGTCTTGGGGCGAGCTGGAAAAGGACCGGCGCGCTGAGCTGGAGAACTTCCCCCGCAACCAGAAGGCGCCACAGGCGCTGAGCGCGAAGGGACTGGCCGAGACCCTGCAGCGGTGGCGTAAGGGCAACTTCGGCCCGAACTCCGAGTTCGCGGAGAAGGCAGCGATGAGCTGCAAGACCTGCGCTTTCTACCTGCCGATCAATAACCCCGATACTCAGTTCGGCATGTGTACCAATGAATATTCCGCCGATGGGCGCGTGGTGCACGCGACTTACGGCTGCGGCGCGCATTCGGAGACGAAGGAGGAGTTCGACTCCACCGGTGGCCGCGAGTACGGCGCCTTCGACGACGGGCTCTAAAGGCGCCATGCTTAGCGCAGCGCTAATGCTGCCCGCTGCCGCATCCCTACCTCACCGATCGGACATGCCTTGAGGCAGGCGCTGACCGCAGCCCTGCCACCAGCCCCGGCCACCCCCGAGGCGCTCGTGACGATAGTTGCAGAATCTTGGGGCGAAGTGAGAATCTCTTAGGCGAAATAACACTGCGTCCGAAGGGATTTTGCTCGTCCATGTCCACCTCCGCCGCCTCATCAGATTCGGCTCCACCGCAACAGCCCGCCTGCAGCGGGTTGGATCGCTTCTTCCACATCACGGAGCGTGGCTCCACCATCCCCGACGAGATCCGTGGTGGTGTGGTCACGTTCTTCGCGATGGCCTACATCATCATCCTGAACCCGCTGATCCTGGGTACGGGAGCGGACGTCAACGGTGACGTCCTGGGCACCTCCCGCGTCGCCGCGGTGACGGCCTTCGCTGCTGGTGTGATGACGATCGCCTTCGGTGTGATTGCCAAGTATCCCTTCGGCATCGCTGCCGGCCTGGGCATTAACACCCTGGTCGCGGTCACTTTCGTCGCGACCGAGGGTCTGACCTGGCCGGAGGCCATGGGCCTGGTGGTCATCGACGGCATCATCATCGTGCTCCTGGCCATCACCGGTTTCCGTGAGGCGGTCTTTAACTCGATCCCGGCCAGCCTGAAGGCCGCGATCGGCGTGGGTATCGGCCTGTTCATCGCCATGATCGGCCTGGTGGACTCCGGCTTCGTTCGCCGCGTCCCGGATGCCGCTGGCACCACCGTCCCGGTCGGCCTGGGTATCAACGGCTCGATCGCTACCTGGCCGACCCTCGTCTTCGTCCTCGGTCTGCTGATCTGTGGCGGGCTCGTGGTCCGCAAGGTCCGCGGTGGCCTGTTCATCGGCATCGTCATCAACACCATCATTGCGGTCGTCATCGAGGCGCTCGCGCCGTCGGGCGCGTCCTTCGAGAACGGCGAGCCGAACCCGAAGGGCTGGTCCCTGTCCGTGCCGACGCTGCCGGACTCCGTGGGTGGCCTGCCGGACCTCTCCCTGCTGGGTGCGGTCGACCTCCTCGGTGCTTTCTCCCGCGTGGGCGTGCTCGCAGCGTCCCTGCTGGTGTTCACGCTGGTGCTCGCGAACTTCTTCGACGCCATGGGAACGATGACGGCGCTGGGTAAGCAGGCCAAGCTCATGGATGACGAGGACCGCCTGCCGAACCTGAAGACCGCCCTGGTCGTCGAGGGCGCGGGTGCGGTCGTCGGTGGCGCGGCGTCTGCCTCCTCCAACACCGTCTTCGTGGACTCTGCATCCGGTATCGCCGACGGTGCCCGTACCGGCCTGGCCAATGTCGTTACCGGCCTGCTGTTCCTCGCCGCGATGTTCCTCACCCCGCTGTACGAGATCGTCCCGATCGAGGCCGCGGCGCCCGTGTTGGTGATCGTTGGTGCGATGATGATGTCGCAGGTCAAGGACATCGACTTTGGCGATTTCTCTATCGCTCTGCCGGCGTTCCTGACGATCGTCGTCATGCCGTTTACCTACTCCATCGCCAACGGCATCGGCGTGGGCTTCGTGACCTACGTGGTGATGTCCGTGATCGCGGGCCGCGCGAAGAAGGTCCACCCGCTGCTGTACGTCGTGGCGGCCCTGTTCGTCGTGTACTTCGCGGTGGATCCGATCCTGGGGGCGATTAGCTAGTGCATCTGGCCCCGATCGCCATCACCGACCCGGCGGACCCGCGGTTGGACGATTTCCGGGATCTCAATTCCTCGGATTCGCGGCCCGATCTGCCGGGAGGCAAGGGGCTGGTCATCGCGGAGGGCTCGCTGGTCGTGCCACGGCTGTTGGCATCGGGGTACCCGGTGCGGTCGGTGGTCGGTTTCGAGGGCAAGCTCTCCGTTCTTCAGGACGTCACCTGCTCGGCGTCTCAGCCGGCCGGCGGACCAGTGGTCTACCAGGTCTCCCGCGACGTGCTGCGGGAGGTTGCGGGCTTCGACATGCACCGCGGCCTGGTAGCCGCGGCGGACCGCATCCCGGAGCGTTCGGTGCCGGAGGTCCTGGCGGGGATTCCCGCAGGGCCGAGCGTGATCGCCATCCTGGAGGGCGTGGGAGATCACGAGAATATTGGCGCGGTGTTCCGCAACGCCGCGGGCCTGGGGGTGGATGCAGTGCTCTTCGGGGCGGCAACGGCTGATCCGCTGTATCGCCGCGCGGTGCGCGTGAGCATGGGGCACGTGTTGCGCGTGCCGTGGGCGCGGTTTTCGGGGAAGACGACGAACTGGCAGAACGGCTTGGACGCGGTCCGTGAGGCGGGCTTTCAGATCATCGCGATGACCCCGGACACGGAGCTGAGCTTGGCAGACGCGGTGCATGCGGTGCGCCGCGAGCAGGGGGAGGGGGCGCGCATCGCGATCATGGTCGGTGCCGAAGGCCCGGGTTTGACCGAGCACGCGATGCGCGCGGCTGATGTGCGGGCGAAGATCCCAATGATGCCGGGGACGGACTCCCTGAACGTGGCGACGGCCGCCGCAATCGGCTTCTACGCCAGCCGTTACTAGGGGAGGGCTGTGGGCCCTAGAACGGGCCGGTGCGTGCGCTAGTTCCTGCCGGTGTTGCGCGCCAGGCGCTGGGCCTCGTCGCGGAGCTTGCGGCCCATGTTCTTGATCCCATAACGGCCACCCCAGGCCTGCTTGGCGCCACGCACGGCGAGCCTACCGGTGGCGGCGGCGACGTCCTTCGCGAGCTCGGCTGCCGGCTTGACCTCAGTATTCGACGTGCCACCTGGGGTGTAGTCGTCGTAGCTGGCGCCGTCGTCGGTGTCGGACAGCCCGGAGTCCTCGGCGGAGGACGAACGCACCCCAGCGATGCGGGAGGGGTCGGTGGTCCGTGACTTCGTCTCCGGGCGGCCGTCGGTCGCGAAGGCGCTGATGTGGATGCTGGGGCCCGAGCCGTCGGTGCGGAAGCCCAGCCACTCCTCGGCAGCGGCCGCGGCGATCTCGTGGGGGATAAACGGCAGCTGGATGCCCGTGGCCTCGGCGTTGCCCTCCCAGAAGGGCATCTCGAAGGGCATCGGAAGGCCCACGTCCTCCAGGATGTTCTCCCGGGTGGCGCTGAACGCCCGCTTGAGAGTGCCGCCGGACCAGTGGGCGAAGCCACCCAGGCCTGCGTAGGTCTGGGAGTCCTCGGATTCGCCGGCGTCCTCGGGCACGTAGGCCGTGGCGTACACGTCCGCGGCAGCGACGAGGTTGCGGTAGTTCTCCGGGATCTCGGAGAGGCGCAGCAGGCCCGGCATGATCGTCTGCACGACCGAGACCTCAGGGAACGCACCGATGTAAAACTCGTGGACATCGGGGGAGGTGCTGCGCGTCATGTCGAAGTCCCCGATGTGCGTGAGCGGCCAGGCCGGGTTGACTTGGGAGAGGTACTTGCGGGCGAAGCCACGGTCGGGGGCGGGTTCGGCGTCCAACACGCTGCGGGGATCCGCCGCGTTAACGAACCACAAGGTGACCAGCGTGTGCGGCTGGGTGATGACGTCACCCTGGTTGGGGTTCGCGGTGTCTTCGGCCATGGCTTTACCCTATCGACGGTGTGCTTTAGCGCTTCTTCTTCGGATTGGTGCGCACGCCCAGCAGGACGTCCTCCCAGTGCGGGGTGACGGCCTTGCGGCGGCGCTTTTTGCCCTGCTCCTCGGTCGGGTGGAGAAGGAAGTCTTCACCCTGCTCGGCACCGGACTCGGCAGCGTCGCCGCCCGCCGGTGCGTTGCTGTGCTCCGGTGCACGCTGATCCTCGCGGTGCGCGGGCGTCGTGCCGCCCTGGGTGTTGGCGAACAGGTCGTGGGCGCCAGCGGCCGGGTGGCCACCACCGCCTTCGGCGTTGTCCACTGGGTGCAGCGGGGTCACGCTGCGTACCGGCTGGGAGAATCGCGGATCCACCAGGTCCCGGGCCACGGAGTCCAGCGGGTGGACCAGGTTGTGGCCACCGGTGGCGGAGGGCTCGAAGAGGAACTCAGCGGAGTGCGTGTTGGTCTGGCCAGCCGCGGCCTTCGCCCAGCTGACGGTCACAACCCACTGCCGGGACTGATCCTGGTGAGCATCCCACTGGGTATCAGCGACGTTCTCTTCGCGCGCGGCGAAGGCGGTGCCCAGCGCCTCCCACAGCGTGTGTTCAGATGTGCCCTCGCTCGTGGCTGGGCGGGCCGAGCGGGCCAGCTCCGCGATGCGGGAGCGTTCCTGCAGGATGGGCCACGCATAGGGCTCGATGCGGGACTCGTCCGTATCCGCTTCCTCGGCGAGTTCTGCGATGCTGGCGCCGTGGCGAACCCGGTCCTGGATCACGCGGGGGCTCAGTGCGATGCGGGTGCGGTGCGGTCGCCCGCTGCCCGCCTTGGTTCCGAAGCCCTTGCGGACGCGCTCCTCATCTGCGGACTCCTGTTCGGTTTGGCGGGCACGCTCGCGCTCGGCACGGGCCCGGGACTCGTTTTCCCGCAGCTCGGAGAAAGCGGCGGCCAGCCCGTCACCAGAGGTGCCGGAACCGGCGTCGTCCTCCGAAGCATCCTTCGCTTCGGCATCCGGAGCCTCGGTGCCTGCTACCGAAACCCCAGCAGCGTCCACGACCTCCTCAGAGCCGTGCTCGGAGCCCGACTCGCTGTTCTCAGCAGTGCCCAGCAGCTCGCGCAGTTCGTCGGTGACCGCGAGGAAGAACTCTTCGGCGGGCTCAGCCCCCGCCGGTGCCTCGGCGGGGACGAAAACCAGCGACTGAGCATCGCTGTCAGTCGTTACCAGTTTCAGTTCCCTCATTGGGGCCTCCTCACGCCTAAAAATCACTCTTAATAACTTTAACGAAGATTGCCTGCCGGCGTGCCGCAGTCACCGTGGTTGGCTGGGTGCGAACCCCCAGGCAGGTACGTCGGCGCCGGCCGGGCCCGGATGGTTCTCGGGCGCGCGGCCGGCGCAGGGGAGAGGCTGGACGGGCCAGCCCCGCTGGATCAGTTACTTCGCGGCGTGGCCGTTATCGAGGATCCAGTCGATCGCGGCGGTCAGCTTCTTGATGTCCTCCGGGTCGATGGCCGGGAACATGCCGATGCGCAGCTGGTTGCGGCCCAGCTTGCGGTACGGCTCGGTGTCCAGGATGCCATTGGCGCGCAGGATCTTGGCGATCTGCGCGGCGTCGATGGACTCGTCGAAGTCGATGGTGCCCACGACCAGGGAGCGGGCGGAGGCCGGGGTGACGAACGGGTTGGCACCGTCACGGCCCTCCGCCCAGGAGTACAGGTGGTTGGAGGACTCAGTGGTGCGCTTGACCATGCCGTCCAGGCCGCCGTTGTTATTCATCCACTGCACCTGGTTGTCGAGCATCACCAGGGTGCCGACGGCCGGGGTGTTGTAGGTCTGGTTCTTGCGGGAGTTATCGACGGCGGTCTTCAGGTCCAGGAAGGCTGGGATGTAGCGGTCGGAGGCGGCGATCGCCTCGACTCGCTCGATTGCGGCAGGGGAGAAAGCAGCGAGCCACAGGCCACCGTCGGAGGCGAAGCACTTCTGCGGGGAGAAGTAGTAGGCATCAGTCTGGGCGATGTCGACCGGAAGACCACCAGCGCCGGAGGTGGCGTCGATCAGGACGAGCGCATCGCCAGCCGGGCGGGTGACGTCCACCATCGCACCGGTGGAGGTCTCGTTGTGGGCCCATGCGACGACGTCGGCGTCCGCGTTATCCAGCTGGGACGGGGACGGTGCGGTGCCTGGCTCCGCCTCGATGATCTCCGGGGCGTCGAGCCACGGTGCCTTCTTGGAGACGGTGGCGAACTTGCCGGAGAACTCACCGTAGGTGAGGTGGGCGGACTTGTTGCGGATCAGGCCGAAGCTCGCGGCGTCCCAGAATGCGGTTGCACCACCGAGGGAGAGGACGATCTCGTGGCCCTCCGGGAGGCTGAACAGTTCGCTCAGGCCCTCGCGGACGCTGCCGACGACGTCCTTGACCCCAGCCTGGCGGTGGGAGGTGCCCAGGATGGCTGCGCTATCGGCGATGGCCTGCAGCTGAGCTGGGCGAACCTTGGATGGGCCACAGCCGAAGCGACCGTCGCCGGGGATGAGTTCCTGGGGCAGAGTTGGCAGTTCGTTATTTGGGGTTGCCATAGATGCGGACCTTCCTTGCTGTCCTAACTGGCCTCACTGCGTGGCCGCGTGAGGTGGTGGGCTTTTGTGGTTCAGTTCTCATTTTAGCGGGCGGCCTTCCGGGGGTTGCCACCCGCTGGGGGTAGTGGCGACGCACCCCAAGAATGTCGCGTAGCTCACATATGACGTAGGATACTGGGGTATCCCACGGCGCTGTGGAACGGCAGCGGCAGGGAGCTTCACTAGAGTCGCCTGGCGGCTCGGTGCCCGCTGATGCGGGTGCAGTACGCAAAGTTTCAAGGTGTACGCCGCGAGACGAGCCACAAGCGCTATACACTGTTAGCTACGGACGTACTCCGCGTGTGGAGATATCGCACGTGAACTTTTAGAAAGGGATGGCAATTGGCTACCGATAATCAGGACAAGGCCGTTCTCCACTACCCAGGTGGAGAGTACGAGATGGACATCGTCAAGGCGACCGAGGGTAACGACGGCGTCGCGCTTGGCAAGATGCTGGCCGAAACCGGTCTGACCACCCTGGACCCTGGCTACGTGAACACGGGCTCCACCAAGTCCGAGATCACCTACATCGACGGCGCAAACGGCATTCTGCGTTACCGCGGTTACGACATCGCTGACCTGGCTAACAAGGCCACCTTCAACGAGGTCTCCTACCTGCTGATCAACGGCGAGCTGCCGACCCAGGATGAGCTCAAGGAGTTCTCCGAGCGTATCCGCCGCCACACCCTCCTGGACGAGGACTTCAAGGCCGCATTCCGCGTCTTCCCGCGCGATGCTCACCCGATGAGCGTGCTGGCTTCCTCCGTGAACATTCTGTCCACCTACTACCAGGATGACCTGGACCCGCGTGACCCGGAGAAGCAGCAGCTGAACACCTACCGCCTCATGGCGAAGGTTCCGATGCTGGCTGCCTACGCTTACCGCGCATCCCAGGGTAAGCCGTACATGTACCCGGACAACTCCCTGAATGCTCGCGAGAACTTCCTGCGCAGCATGTTCGGCTACCCGACCGAGCCTTACGAGGTCGACCCGGTCGTCGTCGACGCGCTCGACAAGCTGCTGATCCTGCACGCTGACCACGAGCAGAACTGCTCCACCTCCACGGTTCGCATGGTTGGCTCCTCCGACGCCAACATGTTCGCTTCCGTCGCCGGTGGCATCAACGCACTCTCCGGCCCGCTGCACGGTGGCGCTAACCAGGCCGTTCTGGAGATGCTCGAGGACATCCACGCGAACGGCGACAACGCCGACGAGTTCATGACCAAGGTCAAGAACAAGGAAGACGGCGTGAAGCTGATGGGCTTCGGCCACCGCGTCTACAAGAACTACGACCCGCGCGCGGCAATCGTGAAGGAGTCCGCTCACCAGATCCTGGATCACCTGGGCGGCGACCACCTCCTGGACCTGGCTATGAAGCTCGAGGACATCGCGCTGAACGATGACTACTTCATCGAGCGCAAGCTGTACCCGAACGTCGACTTCTACACCGGCCTGATCTACCGCGCGATGGGCTTCCCGACCGACTTCTTCACGGTTCTGTTCGCCATCGGCCGTCTGCCGGGCTGGATCGCTCACTACCTGGAGCAGGTCAACGACCCGACCGCGCGCATCAACCGCCCGCGTCAGATCTACACCGGCCAGAGCGAGCGCAAGCTCGACCGCTAATTGTTGCTAGCCGAGCTGCGTGAGAACGTGGTTCGCGTGGGCATTACCGGCTACGTACAGTCGGTGCTGTGACACCCCGCCTCCTGCATAGGGCAGGGGCGGGGCTGTTCTTTGAGAAGGAAACTTGCCGGCCTGTGAAGGCTGGCGTGAGGAGAGTGGCAAAGAATGTCGAAGCCGCAGATTGACGCTGGATCTGGTCCGGCGCCTGAGGAGCTCGTGATCGAGGACCTGGTGGTTGGCGACGGTGCTGAGGCTGTGCCTGGCGGCATGGTTGAGGTGCACTACGTGGGCGTGGACTTCGAGACCGGCCAGGAGTTCGATTCCTCCTGGGATCGCGGTGAGTCGATTCAGTTCCCGCTCTCGGGCCTGATCGCTGGTTGGCAGGAGGGCATCCCGGGCATGAAGACGGGTGGCCGCCGGAAGCTGACGATCCCGCCGGCGCTGGCTTATGGCCCAGCCGGTACCCCGCACCCCCTCGCGGGCCGCACGTTGGTCTTCGTCATCGATCTCATCGATGCGAAGTAGCTAGCACAGCGTGATCGATTTGATCGATGCGAAGTAACTAGCAGGCGTCGTCCTTCTGGGTGACGCAAGCTAGCTGGAACGCACACAACCCCCGCCGGGTTTCTGAGGAACCGCGCGGGGGTTGTGCTGTGTGTGGAACACGGTGGGGTTTGTTGGTGGTACTTGGGGTGGGTCCTAGTTTTGGGCATCGCTACCAGCGAGTAAGCCGAGGGTTTGTATGGTTAGGCTACCCTTGGTATTATTTTGAAATTGTTGCGCGTCATGCTGTGCCCGTGACCTGCCGGAGTATTCTTTCCGGATATTTTGGGTCGCTTGCACCGCGATGTCCCGCTGCAGTCGAAGCACCCAAAACTCTCACACTTTAAGGCCCGACATGTTCCTGAAGAAGACTCTGAGCCGCCGCGCGGCTATCAAGACCACAGCAGCTCTGGCTGTATCCGCCCTCGTTCTCACCGGTTGCGCGCGAGGGGAGGAGCAGGCCTCAGGAGGGGAAGGGGCAGGCAATGAGCGGATCGCGGCAGTTGGGCTCGGGGACGCCGATACACTGCTCGCTCTCGGAATCCAGCCTGTCCTGGTAGCGCCGTGGGGTGCGGAGGGCGATGTGGATGCCTCGGGCGTTGGCCCATGGGCAACCGACAAGCTTGGGACGGAGAAGCCAGAAACTGTCTACGGCACCGGTAACGGCTTCACTGCTGAAGTTCTGGAAAAGATTTCGGCTGCCGATCCCGACAAGATCATCGCTGTGAACAGCGCCGTGGATGAGCAGGCGAAGAAGGCTCTCAACGACATTGCCCCAACCACCGTCAAGCCAGAGGGGACAACGGACTGGCAGATCCCGTGGCGAGACCAGGTAGCCCAGATCGCGAGGGCTGTGGATAAGAAGGAGGAAGGGGACAAGCTCGTCGAGGAGACGCAGAAGGCTTTCGAGGACTTCCGAAAGCAGCACCCCGAGCTCAAGGGCAAGCGCGCAGCTATCGTCATGCCCTACGAGGGCAAGATTGGCCTGTACACCTCCGGCGATGGTCGAGGGCAGTTCATCGAGAACTTGGGCTTCGACATTCCGAAGGAGCTTGAGGGCAATGGCGGTGAGTTCTACCGCGACATCGCTCCCGAGAACTACAACGAGCTCAACAACGTGGATTACCTCTTTGTGCTCGATTACCAGGGGGCAGCAGAAACTCTGAAGAAGGATCCAACCTTCAGCAAGCTCGAGGTGGTTCGCGAGGGCAAGGTGTACTGGATGGAGGACAACGTCGGTAACGCGATGAGCATGCCCAACCCCCTGACCATCCCGTGGGCCGTCGAGAAGTTCTCCGACGCGGTCTAGCTGCAAAGTTCTGTGATCAAAGCGCTCTCACCGCTCGCCTCTCCCGCACAACGCCTACGTGGCGGTGCGGGGGCTAGGCGTCCCCTGTCCGTTGTCGCGGTTACGCTTGGCGCACTGGCTTTTCTGGTGCTTTTGATGATCGCCTCCTTGTACCTAGGGGCCCGCAGCCTGTCGATGGGGGAGGTGACCAGCATCCTCCTGCACGGACCGCACCACGCGCCACATTCCACCGCTGGCGCAGAGCAGGCAGGGATTGTTTGGGACCTGCGCGTGCCCCGCACTCTCTTGGCTGTGTTCGCGGGCGCAGCCCTCGCCATGGCGGGAGCGATCGCGCAGAGCTGGACACGCAACCCCTTGGCGGACCCCGGCATCATCGGTGTCAACGCCGGCGCGGGATTCGCGGTCGCCGTCTCACTCACCGTGGGGTGGGCGACGACGGTCGGGCACCGGGCAGTGGCAGGGCTTATCGGTGCGGCCATTGCCGCGCTGGTCGTCCTGCTTATCTCCCGGGTCTCCCGCGACCCATTGACGCTGGTGCTGGTAGGCGTCGGCGTCACCTTCACCCTGCAAGCAGCCACGAATATGCTGAGCCTCTATTCCTCCGACACCCTGGAGGGACTGCGCCGCTGGACCGTCGGCTCCACCGCAGGGCGCGGTATGGATGACGTGCTGATGGCTGCTGTCGGCCTAGCCCTCGGGGCACTGTGCGCGGCGTTAGCGGCACGGCCACTGGACCTTCTGGCCATGGGTGAGGATGCGGCTCGTTCCCTGGGTGGCTCGCCCGCCCGAGCACGTCTGCTCGCCGCCGCTGCGGTGGTTATTCTTGCCGGTTCGGCGACCGCCACCGTGGGGCTTGTTACTTTTGTGGGCTTTGCCGTACCGCATTTGCTGCGGCCTGTCACCGGCCCTGGGCTTACGCGCTTGCTGGTGCCCACCGCGGTGGTTGGCGGCGCTGCCACGTTGTTGGCAGACATTGTTGGTCGTTTCGTGCTGCAGCCGAATGAACTCGAGATGTCGATTGTTCTGGCTATCGGCTGTGCGCCCATTATGGTCGCGGCGGTTCGTCGTCGGCGAGGCATTTCGGGCTCGAAAGACGCGGAGGTGGCAGTGTGAGCGGGATGACGGCATTGCACGCAGTCAAGCGCGCTCGCACCAGGCGTATCTTCCTGGCGACATTAGGCTTCGCCGCCGCCACGGTGCTGGGTTATTTCCTCATTCTTGGGCAGGGGGCTGTGAAGCTCAGCCCGGCTGAGGTGCTTGATGTTCTCACCGGTGGCGGTACGCGCCAGGCGATCAACGTTGTGTGGGATCTGCGCCTTCCCGTGGCCATCGCCACCGTCGTGGTTGGCGCGGCCCTGGGGCTCGCCGGATCATGGACTCAAGCCATGGCCCGCAATCCGCTAGCCAGCCCCGATATCCTCGGCGTTTCCGGGGGCGCAGCAGTGCTTGTCGTTGCGGGCACAGTGCTTGCCCGACCGGCATGGAGCGAGGGTATCCCGACGTTTTGGTGGCGTGCGGGACTCGCCCTCATCGGCTCCCTGGTGATTGTCGCGTTGCTTATGCTGCTCGGTGGCTTTGGCACCTCTCAGCGCGTGGTGCTCATTGGCCTGGCGCTTTCTTTTCTTACGCAGGCCTTGGTGCAGTATCTTTTGCTCAAAGCAGAGCTGACCCGTGCTGCCGATGCTCAAACGTGGCTCGCTGGTTCCACCGGCTTCGTACGCACCGAAGCGTTGTTGCCCATGGTGTTGGGCATGCTGCCTTTCGTGGTCTTGGGCCTCGTCGTCACGGTCGATCTTCCACTTTTTGCTCATGACGACGCCACCGCTTCCACCCTTGGCGTGAATGTCACCCGGGTGCGCTCGATCTTGCTTATCGCAGCGACCGGCATCGTTGCGGTCGTGGTTTCCTTTGTTGGGCCCATCGGTTTTATCGCGTTGCTGGCTCCTCAGTTGGCCAAGTTGGTGGCCGGTACCCCTACGCCTCATCCGTTGTGTTCGGCTGTTGCGGGATCCGCGCTCATGGCCGTGTGCGCGGTGGTGGCAGGTGCGTTGCCCTTTACTGCTCCTGTGGGGTTGGTGACCGCGATTATCGGCGGACCTGCGCTGATTTGGTTGGTGTGGTCGGCCGCGCGTCGCGGAACTGTGAAAGGAATGATCCAATGAGTATGCGAGTCGAGCACGTGACGGTCGGCTACAGCGAGGACCGGAGCATCGTTAAGGATGTCTCTTTTGAAGCGCAGCCGGGGCAGGTCACGACGCTGCTTGGCCCCAATGGCTGTGGCAAGTCCACCCTGCTCAAGGCCCTGTCCAGGCTTCTCGTTCCCAGCCAGGGGCGGGTGCTCGTCGCGGATAAGGACGTCCACGGCTTGGGCGCCCGCGAGGCAGCTCGTCTCATCGCGCTCTTGCCGCAACATCCGATCTGCCCGCCGGGGCTGACGGTAGGGGAGCTGGTGGAGCGTGGGAGGCACCCCTACCGGCGCGCGCTGTGGGGTGGGAGCGAATCGCCCTCCGAGGACCGGAAGAAGGTGCGGGAGGCGTTGGAGAAAACAGCGACTGACCACCTTGCCGCTCGTGATGTGGCGGCGCTCTCTGGTGGCCAGAGGCAGCGCGTCTGGATGGCGATGGTGCTGGCGCAGGATACGCCAGTCGTGTTGCTGGATGAGCCGACAACTTACCTAGACCCAGCGCATGCGATGGAGATCCTGGGGATCGTGCGCGAGCTCGCTCGGGAGGGCAAGACAGTCGTGACGGTGCTGCATGACCTCAGCCTGGCTGGTGCCTTCAGCGACACCATGATCGTGATGAAGGGTGGGAAAAAGATCGCGCAGGGCGCACCGCGGGAAGCGCTAACGGAGGATGTGCTCCACGAGGCTTATGGCCTGCGCGCTGAGGTGTGGGAGGACCCCCGTGGCACAGCGCCGATCATCGTGCCACGAGGAGTCGTCGACAACCCCACCCAGGCCTCCTAGCGCCACACCGCAGAGGGCGGTGGCTAGGTGCTCGGGGTTGGCGTCATCTGACCCGAGCTAAGGGCGAGCCCTGCCGATGAACCAGTACGGGCACCATTGCACGGAGTCGCTCTTAAGACCCCACGAGTCAATGACGTGGCGCCGTACCTCTTTGCAGAGATCTCCTTCGCCCGCGACCCAGACATATGACGCGCGGGTGGCGGGGTGCTTGGCTTCGTCGAGTTGGCGAAGGTGCGACAGGGTGGCGCCGCTGAACTCTGTCGTAGGGCGGAGAATAACTTTTAAGCTGCCTACCTTGTCCCGCCAGTGTTCACGTAGCAGCGGTTCCAGGTCGTGCTGGCTTTCGGCAAGCACAATCACGTGCATCTCGGGTAGCTGTTCGGGCGCGAAGGTCTGCGTGTACTCCAGGATGGCGCGGAGGGAAGGCGCTGCAGAGGGGTCGGCAATCAAGGTCTGGGAAGTCTGCTGACGATGCCACAGACCCTGGCATGTCCACAGAGCGACGTCATCGCCGACGTGGGCGTTCAGCGCCCAAGAAAGCCCGGGGCCGATGTGTTCGTCATCAGGGCTGCTTATGCCGTGCGTGACCACATCGAAAGTGAGGGATCCGCGTTCAGAATCAAGTGTTCGGACGGTATACCAACGCAGATTGGGGCGCTGTCCCTCTGGCATCGCCGCCACGCTGGCGCGGATGTTAATGCCACCATCGTGATCTGGAAGGTGCAGCTGCGCGCCGGGGGTCGGGGGCATGAGGAGGCCAAAGAACTCATCAGGGCCAGAGAGCTGGAAACCCTTTAGCTCGGGTGACTGGACGGCGATCCGACGCAAATTCTTTGCCGGAGCACTGATGCTGCAGACTTCAGCGCGGATGATGCGATGACCGCGCTCGCTTGGGGGATCGAGCAGCTGGTGATCAACGTATGAAGCGGGTCGGGTAGCGCTGATCGCGAGGGGATCCATGGTGTTCTGGCTCTTCGACATAATGCTGGTAAGCCTACCCTTAGTGTTGATTGCGCGGGGTCGGATGGTCAGGGGGAGGATCGTGCGCCGGGGCTGGAGCGCACACAACCCCCGCCTGGCTCTTCGGGAACCGAGCGGGGGCTGTTCTGCGAGTGGCTGAAACCAGAGGTCGCTGAATCGCTATTTCAGTGCGCCGATCCAGCTCATCTTCTTGCCGTTATGCAGGATCGCATTGCGGTAGATTCGCGCCACCAGCGCCAGCACAGCGATGACCACGATTACGCAGAGCCCATAGGCTGCGAGTACCGCTGGCAAGCTCATGTGCCCGGCCACGTACTGCAGCGGGGCGACGGCCAGGCTGAACGGCGGAAGCCAGCCGAGCACCTGCATGATGGTGCTGTCGAGCGCGTTGAAGCCGAACGCGGGGGCATAGATCATGCCGAAGACGAACAGCAGGATCGGCATCTGCGTGGACTGTAGGTCTTCGGTGCGGCTAACCATCGATCCCGCGGCAGCGTAAAGACTGCCGAAGAAGAGCATGCCCAGGATGAAGGAGACCAGGATCATCGGCAGTACCGACATGTCGAACTCGAAGCCATCGGCCAGCCCGGAGATCGACAGTGCCGCCACGCTGGCGAGCACGATCACAGCTGTGGCTACCAGTCCCACGATGGTGTTTCCAATGAGCTTGCCCGCGAGGAAGTCCAGCGGTCGCACGCTCGCCAGGATGATCTCCACGACGCGGGAGGACTTCTCCTCGGTGATGCGCCCGCCGATATTTCCGGCGAAGAGCATGATGAAGAAGGTCATCAGCATCATCCCCAGCATGACGGTGACGATGGCGCCCATCTGCTCTTCGACGGGGTCCTCGCTGATGTCCGTGGTTTTCACGTTCGCGGCACCCATCGCCTCGCCGAATTCCTGCGGGTTGATGCCGAGCTTATCTAGGGCCTCATTCTGGGTCAGCGTGCTCGTCACGGCCGCGACGGTGGCCTGGACGCTGCTCTTGGGCTGCCCGTCGCTGAGCAGCTCATAGCCCTCGTCCGTTTTGATCAGGGCTGCGTCGATGTCTTCCTTCACCGCGGCTTCCGCGGCATCGCGGCCGGTGGCGTCGGCGACGGAGAGCTTCTCGACGTTCTCGCCCAGGGCGTCCTGGACCTGCCGGAACTCTTCGGCTGAAATTCCCACCACCGCGAGTGCCGGGGCGTCGTCCTCCCGGTTGTTGAAGTAGCTGGCTACTCCGATACCGCCGATCGCGAGGATGAGCGTGATGATCAGGGAGAAGATGATTCCCTTGTTCCGCACCGCGACGGCGATCTCGCGGGTGGCGACGGTACGGATCGTGTTTGAACTGGTGTAACTCATGCGGTACCTCCCGCGCGGTTCGTACTTTCTTCCGTGGCCTGCTGCTTCGCTCCCTGGATGACTTCCTGGAATAGGTCGGTCAGGTCGGGGATGCGACGCTGGAAGTGGTGTACCGGCCCGGCCGCGAGCGCGTCACGCAACAGCTCCTGGTCGCGGTCCTGGCGATCGACCTGCAGCAGGACGGTGCCGTCGTCTTCGCCGACGAAGGTGGCGAACTCCGGGTACCAATCGCGCGCCGGGGTGCCGACCTCGAAGACGACCGGTCCACGCTCACGCAGCTCTTGAACCCCACCCTCGGCCTGCATTTGGCCGGCGGTGATGATTCCTACGCGGTCACAGAGCCGCTGGACCAGGTCCAGCTGGTGGGAGCTGAAGAGCACGGGCACGCCGCGCTGGGCGCGCTCGACGAGCATGTCGGACATGACCTGCACGGCGACCGGATCCAGCCCAGAGAAGGGCTCGTCCAGGATGAGGACATCCGGGTCGTGAATGAGGGAGGCTGCCAGCTGGACGCGCTGCTGATTACCCAAGGAGAGCTCCTCAAGCTTGTCCTGGGCGCGTTCTCCTAGGTCCAGGCGTTCCAGCAGATCCTGCGCGGCGGTGGCTGCAGCGGACTTATCCATGCCGTGCAGGCGGCCGAAGAAGCTCAGCTGGTCTGCGATTTTTTCCTTGTTGTAGAGCCCGCGTTCCTCGGGCATGTAGCCGATCCGGCGGCGCAAGTCGTCGTTCATTGGGGTGCTGCCAAGGCGGACCTCGCCCGAGTCAGCAGCTAGGACTCCCAATGCGATGCGCATCGTCGTGGACTTTCCCGCACCGTTGGAGCCAACGAAGCCGTAGATCTCGCCCGGTTGGACGGAAAAGCTCATGTCCTTCAGTACGTGGTGGTCGCCGTAGAATTTATTTAATTTCTCGACGTGGAGGGCAGTTCCTGTCATCCGTTCCTTTGCTTGAAGTCGGTCGCGGTTGGTGTTTTCTGAGGGCAGAGACGCGCGAATGTCTGCGACGTTTCTGTGCGCTAAGGATTTTACCGATCGGACTGGGCCACAGCGGGGTGTGACGGAAAAAGGTAGACAGGGGGCATGCCAACTATTACTCAGAATCTGGACAATAATTCCGTCATCCCGCTGCTGACCATGAACGATGGTCGGCAGATCCCGCAGCTCGGTTTTGGTACCTTCCAGCTGTCCGGCGAGACCTGCTACAACGCCGTGCGGGCCGCGATCACCGCGGGTTACCGCCACATCGACACCGCCGCTGTCTACGGCAACGAGGAAGAGGTCGGTCGCGCCATCCAGGACGCCATCGATGCCGGCGAGGTGACCCGCGAGCAGCTCTTCGTCACCACGAAGCTGTGGAACGATAGCCACGACCGTGTCGCCGGTGCCCTGGATGCCTCCCTGGAGCGCCTCGGCCTGGATTATGTGGATCTTTACCTGATTCACTGGCCGGTCGAGAAGATCGGAATGTTTGCCACGGCCTACCGGGACATGGTGACCCTGCGGGATCAGGGCAAGACCGCCAGCGTCGGCGTGTGCAATAGCTACCCAGAGGTCCTGGGCAAGATGATCGAGGCCAGCGGCGATACCCCGGCTGTGAACCAGATCGAGGTTCACCCCGGTTTCAACCAGGATGAGCTGCGTGCTGAGAACGCCAAGCGCGGCATCCTGACCGAGTCCTGGTCCCCGCTGAAGCAGGGGCAGAACCTGGATAACCCGGCCTTCCAGGCCATCGCGGACGCCCACGGGGTGACCGTCGCGCAGGTCATCATCCGCTGGCACATCCAGCGCGGCGATGTGGTGATCCCGCGTAGCTCCAAGCCGGAGCGCATCCGCAGCAACGCGGACGTGTTCGGCTTCCAGCTCACTGAGGACCAGATGCAGCGCATCACCGCGATCGAGGAGGGCGAGGCAGGCCGCCGCGGCCCGAATCCACACACCTTCTACGAGGGAACCTCGCTGCAGAAGCAGTAGTTCTCCCGCGATCGGCCGAAACCGCCCAGCCGGTGGGCGTGAGCTTATGGGTGGGGCGTGGGCGCGCAATATTTTTCTCGGTGGGGCGCACCTCAGCGCCGGGCGCCGAAGTTTCAGGGGCGCTAACCCGGTGCGAGCTCTAGGGCACGCGCGCGATGATCTCGGTATTCGGGATGAAGAACGCCGCGCCACCGGTGGCGGCCCATTGGGACCAGCCCTCGGTGATCTGGGTCAGCGCCTCGCGGGTGACCGTGCCGAGCTGGCCGGGCACGAGTTCGCCGTCATCCGTCACCGCGGTATCGGGGAAGTCCTCACCCAGTGCGGTGGCAGTGGTGCGGGCGTAGCGGGGTGACATGCTGCGCCGTGTCCACTTCTCGGCCAGCGCTTCGCGCTCGGCCTCGCTGGCGTAGGCGGTCAGGCTGCCGGACACGCTGAGGTCGGTGAGCCCAGCGGAGTAGAAGGTATGCGGCAGCTGGCGACCCATCGCGGGGTTGCCGTCGTGGGTTGCCAACCCGACGGAGAAGGTCGCGCGCCAGCGGGATAGCCCCGGGTTGGGTGGGAACCACGTCATCGCGCCGAAGTCGGCGTCCCGGACGGCGATGATGCCGCCGGGCTTCGTGACGCGACGGAACTCCTGGAGTACGACCTGCGGGTCTGCGACGTGGTGGAGGACCTGGTGGCAGAAGACGACGTCGAAGGTGGCGTCCGCGAAGGGGAGCTGGTGGATATCCGCCTGCTGGAACGGGACGTCCAGCGACTTTTCCGCAGCGAGCTCAGTGGCCTCCGCGATCGCGTCAGCGGACTGGTCGACCCCGGTGACCTGGGCGGGTGCGCCGCCGAGTTGGGTGATGTGCTCGGCAAGGTTCATTGTGAGGGAGCCCTGCCCGCAGCCCGCGTCGAGCAGGCGGGTGTTCGCGCTCAGGTGGGGTAGCAGGAATTCGGGGACGTCGAGCGGCGCGGGGAAGGCGTGTGGGTGCGGCACGGTCTGTGCTGGAGGGGTTGGATTCTGGGCTTCGGGATTCATGGCTTCATGCTAGGTGAGCGGACTTCCCACCGCACTTAGGTGATATGTCACTTACGTTTGGGTTAAGGTTAAGGGTATGCAATTCGGAATCTTCACCATCGGCGATGTCACCCCCAACCCGGTCACGGGGGACGTGCCCAGCGAGCACGAGCGCATCAAGAACACCGTCGAGATCGCGAAGAAGGCAGAGTCCGAGGGGCTCGACGTCTTCGCCACGGGACAGCACCACAATCCGCCGTTCATCGCACCCGCGAACCCACCCGTGCTGATGGCCAACCTCGCCGCTCAGACTGAGACCCTCCAGCTCTCCACCGCGACCACGCTGATCACCACCACCGACCCGGTGCGGATCGCGGAGGATTACGCCTACGTCCAGCACCTCGCGGAGGGTCGTGTGGACCTCATGCTCGGCCGCGGCAACACCGGCCCCGTCTATCCGTGGTTCGGCAAGGACATCCGCAAGTCGATTCCCCTTTCCGTAGAGAATTACCACCTGCTGCGTCGCCTGTGGCGCGAAGAGGACCTGACGTGGAAGGGCGAATTCCGCACCCCACTGCAACAGTTCACGTCCACCCCACGTCCTTTGGACGACGTCCCGCCCTTCGTGTGGCACGGTTCCATTCGCTCCCCGGAGGTCGCCGAGCAGGCCGCGTACTACGGGGACGGGTTCTTCCATAACCACATCTTCTGGAACATCGAGCACACCCAGCAGCTGGTGCGCCTGTACCGCCAGCGCTTCGAGCACTACGGGCACGGCGCGGCCGACCAGGCGATCGTGGGCCTGGGTGGGCAGATCTTCGCTGCCGATACCGAAAAGGAAGCAAAGGCCACCTTCCGGCCGTTCTTCGACAACGCCCCGGTCTACGGGCACGGCCCGTCGCTGGAGGAATTCGAGCGCATCACCCCGCTGACGGTCGGCACCCCGGAGCAGATCATCGAGCGTTACCTGGGTTACGCTGACGCCGTA
Organism: Corynebacterium sp. UMB9976; assembly: GCF_030212265.1. NCBI lineage: Bacteria > Bacillati > Actinomycetota > Actinomycetes > Mycobacteriales > Corynebacteriaceae > Corynebacterium > Corynebacterium sp. UMB9976. The sequence continues at coordinate 43,806 of NZ_JASODY010000008.1, read as the reverse complement.
GGCGACTACCAGCGCCAGCTCTTCCTGATCGACCACGCCGGCTTGCCGCAGGAGATGGTGCTCGAGCAGATTGAGATCCTCGGTAGGGAGATCGTGCCGGTCCTGCGGGAGGAGTTCGAGCGCCGCCGCCCGGCGCACGTACCCTCCGACCCGCCGACCCACGCCACGCTGGTGGCGGAGGGGCCGGACTCCCCGCACCGGCAGGTGCAGCCGGCCCAGGTTCAGTAGCTGGGTAGGTGCAGTAGCTGCTTAGGGGCGTGCAGGCCTAGTATCGCTCCTGGTAGTTCGCCGCTGGAAGTGCAAGGAAAGGATGGAGCAGAAGAGTTCATGAACTCCCTCATCGTTCTCAACGGAGGTTTGGGCAGCCCGTCGACGACCCGCAAGCTCGCCGAACGCATCGCCGGTGCGGTGGAATCCCAGGTTGGCCGCCGCGGAGAGTCCGTGGCCGTGGAGTACATCGACATCCGCGAATACACCGCCGATCTGGCCACGATGATGACCACCGGGATCGCCTCGGAGAAGCTCAAGGCCGCCCAGGATAAGATCACCGCGGCCGACGCGATGGTCGCCGCGAGCCCGGTCTTTGCCGCCAGCTACTCGGGTCTGTTCAAGATGTTCATGGACGCCCTGGATCCGAACGCGATCACCGGCATGCCCGTGATCATCGCCGCCACCGCCGGGACACCCCGGCACTCCCTGATGCTGGAATACGCGATGCGCCCGCTGCTGAGCTACCTACGCGCGGATGTGATGAGCACCGCGGTCTTCGCGGCCACGGATGATTTCGGCGGCGAGGAAGGGCTGGACCGGCGCATCGAGCGCGCCGCCAGCCAGCTCGCCGACGAGATCGCGCGGGTCTCCGGCGCAGGAGAGGGCGAGGGCTAGCGCGACATTGTGGGGCCTCATGCTTTGAGATTAATGCACATCCCAGGCCAGGGGTAGGCCTGGGAGGTGGATGGTTCCTGTTGTAGCGGGGCGCCAGTCGGCGGCGCGTGACCTAGCCCCGTGGCGGCAGATTGCCGTCCATGATGACCTTCTCCTGTGCCGGGTCCCAGGTGAAGGTGGCGTGGGCTTCGCCGGAGCGCATAGCGTTGGCCTCGCCGGGTTTGGTGTAGAAGTAGGTCACCGCGATCGTCTGGTCGTCGACCTGCTTGACGGCGGGGGAGAAGCCCTGCGGCTCGGCGGTGGCGGTGCCCAGGTACTCGCCCTTGTGGAAGAGCATGATGTGGTACGGACTGGAAGCTGTTGCCATATCAATCGTGAGGACGATAGGCGAGAGATCAGCGCAAGGATCGTAGAGGCCTGTGCCGGCATACTCGGTATTCCACGTCCAGCCCGGTTTAAACTCGGGCACCTTGCCCACGTTTTGTCGGAGCGCCTCCTCGGCGGAAAGGTCTCCGCACCGCTTGGGGCGGGTCTTTTTGCTTGGCTCGCTCTCCTGGGCCTTTCTCGTTGGCTTTGGCTTGGCTTTCTCTTTGCTTTCAGCAGGTTTCGGCTTCTTCACCGTCTGGGTGACGGTGACGGGTGAAGCGGAATCGGTGGCATCGCTGCCGTCACTGCTGCACGCGGTCAGTCCTCCCACGAGGACGCAGGAAAGAGCCAGTGGTAGCGCAACATTGTGGAGCCTCATGGCTATGAGATTACTTCGCCCCAGGTAGGAAGCCGACCTGGGGGAGAGAGGGGGCAGCCTTGGCAGGCCAGGACTAAGGCTTCGGCGGCAGTTCGCCGTTCATGACGACCTTCTCCTGCGCCGGATCCCAGGTGAAGGTGGCGTGGGCTTCGCCCGAACGTTCAGCGTTAGCTTCGCCGGGCTTGGTGTAGAAGTAGGTCACCGCGAGGGTCTTCCCATCGACCCGCTGGATGTCGGGGGAGAAGCCCTGCGGCTCGGCGGTAGCGGTGCCCAGGTACTCGCCCTTGTGGAAGAGCATGATGTGGTACGGGCTGGATCCGGTTGCGCCGTCGATGGTCAGCACGATGGGCGAAAGATCAGCACAAGGGTCGTAGAGATCCGTGCCGGCATACGACGTGTTCCATGTCCAGTCAGTGCCTTTTGGGGAGGCGAGCTTGCCCACGTTTTGTCGGAGCGCCTCCTCGGCGGGGAGGTCTCCGCACTGCTCATCCGGCTTCTTGCCCGGCTCACTCTCCTGCGCCGGGGACTTCCTCGTCGGCTCAGGCTTCGGCTGGTCCTTCGCCTCCGAGGGGTTTGACTCCTTCACCGTCTGGGTGACGGTTGCCGGCGAGCTGGCATCGGTAGATTCGGTGGCGGTGCCATCATCGCTGCACGCGCTCAGCGTTCCCGCCAAGGTGCAGGAGAGGGCGATGGATAGTGCAACTTTTTGGTACCTCATGCCCCTGAGGCTACGCCCCTAAAAATGCTTTGTCAGCAAACGTTTATACGTTTAGAAGGGTGTATTTTTTGTCGAATAGCAACGAGAATAGAGGTACTGTCAGTCCTCGCTAGAGGACTCAATGCGTCAGAAAGTCGCCTCATGACTCGTTCAGTGAAACCTGTGCCCGCTCCGGCTACTGCCCCAGTGGAATCGGGTTCTCGCCGCGCCTACCTGCTGGCGACAATTGTTTTGCAGGCTATCGTCGGCCTGTGCTCTGCGGTCGCATTTACTCTTGCCGAGTCGGTGTCCTGGCCCCTGGTTTGGGCTGCGACTGTTCTCGCCGCCTTTCTCCTGTTTCTGGCTCTGTGGAGGTCGGGGGTTCTGGTCCTCAACGCGCTAAACGGGGTCGGGGCCGCGTGTTTTCTCGTCGCATGGGGCTCAGCGCTCTACTACGAGTACAGGCCCTCGCAAGGAGACGGAGTGGTGATCAATCCCCTGCCGGTGATCCTGCTCCCGGTGGGAGCGCTCATCGGCGTCGTCGCGATCGGCGTTGCCGTGACATACCTGAGAAGGGGCGCCCGGACTCTCTCCGCAAAAGCCTGATCGGTGGCGGGTGTGGTGTCGTGTTTTCTGCAACCTGAGCGGGGTCAATAGGCACGGCGGACCAGGCGGCAACCGTTCTGGAAACCGCACGTGCTGAGGGGCTGACCAGCCAGGTGCGCCTGTTCGTTCCGGAGGATACTGACCATGCGTGGTAGGCCAGCGAGCGCTAGGTTTGCGAGTAAGCGTTAGGCTCTGGCTTGTGCTTCCTCTTGCTCAATCTCAGCATTGAATTCGCGCTTCGAGGACTGCCACTGGTCCTCGGTCATGCCGATCCGCCAGTAACCAGAAATCGAAACGTCGGCGCGGGGGATCTCCGAGTCGACGAAGAGGAAGCGGCGCATTTCCTTAATCATCTCGGCGACACCGTGGATAAACCAGCTGGTCTTCTTACCCGTTGGCACACCGGCCGAGCGCACCACGCGAGAAAGCTCCGTGCCGTGGGTTGCCCCATCGCGGATAACCCAGTTGACGTCCACGCCCTCGCGGGTGGGGAGTTCAAACTTCCGGTCCTCTGCCTCGATCTCGATGAAGGCGGTCGCCGTGGCGCCCTCGGGGAGGTGCTTCAGACCCGCGCCGATGGCTGGTGCAGCGGACTCATCGCCGACGAAGATAAAGTGCTCATATTCTTCGCCGGGGCCCCACGCTCCACCCGGGCCGAAGAAGCCGATCTTCGCCCCAATTTCGGCCGCGCGCGCCCAGGGCGCAGCCAGTCCGGAATCGCCGTGGGTGACAAAATCGACGTCGAAATCCCCGGTTTCTGGGTCCAGATTAATCAGGGTGTAGGTGCGGGTGACTGGCTGCTTATCCCTGGGCTGCTCCTCACGAACCTTCTCGATATCGAATGGCCACGAGTAATCAGCGCCCTCTGGGGCGAAGAGCAGCTTGATGTAGTGGTCGGTAAACGCCAGCTCCTTGCCCACAAATGCAGGAGAGTTCAAGCTCAAACGAACGAGATCCGGAGAGAGCTGGCGGCGGTCAGTCACGGTTGCTTCGTTGGCCTTACGGGGTTTGCGCTTCGGTGCTGCGCTTCGAGCCTGGTCAGCCATGATCATCACTGTCCTTCAAACACTGGGGTGCTGTGGGGGCGCCCGCGTCTTTTCTTAGGTAAGGCTAACACAATTAACGGTGATGGGTTGGTGGGGCTCGTGATGACCAGTGGGGTAAAAAACAAAAAGCGCCCCAGGTAGGAATCGAACCTACGACACCGGCTTTAGGAGAGCCGTGCTCTATCCACTGAGCTACTGGGGCTGTGCGACCGCACCCTGCGGGCACGACCACTCATGATACAAGGTACCCCCGCAGCTTCTGGAACTAGCCAGATGCGGCGGGGGTGTTGCCCAGCCACCGTTGACCAGGCGGCTGGGCTCATCCAAGAAGAGGAGCCTCGGGGAGTGGCTTAGTGGTCGACCGGAGCCTCCACGCCAACACCGGTGAGGGAGCGAACCTCCATCTCGGACTGCAGCTTCGGATCCTCGTCACCCTTGCCAAGGTAGGTGCCCACGATACCGGCGATGAAGCCAGCTGGGATGGAAACCAGACCCGGGTTGGTCAGCGGGAACCAAGCGAAGTCCACGTTCGGGAACATCGCGGTCTCCGCGCCGGAGACGGCCGGGGAGAAGAAGATCAGGACCAGGGCCACGCCCAGGCCGACCCACAGGGAGGCCACGGCGCCGGTGGTGTTGAACTTCTTCCAGTACAGGGAGTACAGGATCGTCGGCAGGTTAGCGGACGCAGCGATGCAGAACGCCAGGGAGACCAGGAAGGCCACGTTCTGGTCCATCGCCAGGATGCCCAGCGCGATGGAGACCAGCGAGATCACGACCACGGTGATTCGGGAGACGCGGACCTGCTCCTCCTCGGTTGCCTGGCCGTTGCGCAGCACGCCGTTGTAGAAGTCGTGAGCCACAGAAGCGGAAGCGGTAATCGCCAGACCAGCGACCACGGCCAGCACCGTCGCGAAGGCAACCGCGGAAATCAGGGCCATGAAGATCGGGCCTGCCAGCTCCATCGCTAGCAACGGTGCCGCGGCGTTCGCGCCACCCGGTGCGTTCTTGATGTCCTCCGGGGAGATCAGAGCGGCAGCTGCGAAGCCCAGGAACAGGGTCAGCAGGTAGAAGGAGCCGATCAGGACGATCGCCCAGGTCACGGACTTACGTGCTTCCTTCGCGGTCGGAACCGTGTAGAAGCGCATCAGGACGTGCGGCAGGCCAGCGGCACCAAGCGCCAGGGCTACGCCCAGGGAGATGAAGTCGAACTTCGTTGCGGTCGTGGCTCCGTACTTCTGGCCAGGCTGCAGGATCGCCGGGTCACCGTGGGAGTTCACAGCGTCAGCGAAGAGCTGGGAGAGGTTGCCCTTCCACATCACGGCGATGATCAGGAACATGAAAGCAACACCGGCGATCAGCAGGACCGCCTTGATCATCTGCACGTAGGTGGTGCCCTTCATGCCACCGATGAGGACGTAGGCCATCATCACCAGGCCGACGATCACGACGACGACACCCTGGGCGGTCTTGGAGTGCAGATCCAGCAGCACGGAGACCAGGGAGCCAGCACCAGCCATCTGAGCGATCAGGTAGAACAGCGAGGTGAACAGGGTCGCGAAAGCTGCGGCCACGCGCACCGGTCGCTGCTTCAGGCGGAAGGAGAGCACGTCCGCCATGGTGAACTTACCGGTGTTACGCAGCGGCTCGGCGACCAGCAGCAGGGCGATGAGCCACGCGACGAAGAAGCCGATGGAGTACAGGAAGCCGTCGTAACCCGTAAGCGCAATTGCGCCGACGATGCCCAGGAAGGACGCCGCCGAGAGGTAGTCGCCGGCGATGGCCAGGCCATTCTGGGTACCGGTGAAGGAAGCACCACCCGTGTAAAAGTCCGTCGCGGACTTCTGCGGCTTGGCGGCAGCCTTCGTCACGATGTACATCGTCACCACGATGAAGGCGATGAATACGCTGATGTTCAGGATCGGGTTTGTCTCCTGCGAGGCAGCAAGAATGAGATCCATAGTGAGACCTTTCCTTTTCTAATCCGTGGGGGTGAGCGGGACGCGGTGCCGCTAGCCCCGGGAAGCCTGGCTGGCTGGGGTTGCGGGGGAGCCTTCGAGGGACTCGCGAACATGCTGGGCGCGGGGCTCAATTTCGCGGTCTGCGTACTTCACGTAGAGGTACGTGATCAGGAAGGTCGTGATGAACTGGCCGAAGCCAAGGAGCACGCCGACATTGATGTTTCCCCAGATCTTGATCCCCATGAAGTTCGGTGCAAACATCGCCAGGCTGACGTAGAGGACGAACCAGACGATAAAAAACACGGTCATGGGGAAGGTGAACCCACGCATTTTTGAGCGAAGCTCCTGGAACTCGGGTGATTGCTGCGCGGCGACGAATTCATCGGGCGTGGGGACGTGCCGTTGCGCGGGGGCGGCCGACTGGGTCAACTCTTTCTCCCTTCCTTGGGACTGTGCAGATCTTCACATTCGCCTGGCCGTTCGGCCTCAGCTCCTGTGATTGGCATCACAATTCTTTTGCGATTGCGAAAGAATCTACCGGCACCTAGAGCTTTTTCCAAAGTTTCCGATAAGAAAGTTTTGACTTTTTAGACAGCGTTCATGAAAACTTCCGCCCGACCTGCAAAAACGCGGATCATAGAGAAAAACCCGGCCATGTGGCCGGGTTGATTCCTACCCCCGTTGCGTCCCCCGTGTAAGACCTACGCCTTCCGGCGCCACGTCTCGAAGCGGTAGCGCAGCCCGTTCGGCTCCTCGTCGACCGGGTGGCCCTTCTCCGAGGCGAACCATTCGGAGCGCTCGACCGTAAACTCCGAATCATCCATCGCCGGGGCATAGACCTGGAAGCGTTCCGGGGCCACCATGTCGATCTCCGTGATCACCACCCGGTCCGCGATCGGCATGCACTGCGCGTACACCTGGCCACCACCCAGGATCCACACGGTCACCCGGCCGTCGTCCTGCAGCGCCTGCGACGCCGTCTCCGGCACCACGCCACCCGAACCTTCTCCGCGGGCGAACTTTGCGGCCGCCGCGATGCCGTCCTTAATGGAGGCGACCACGTGACCACCGGGGGCTGAATAATCAGCCGAACGGGTGATGACGAAGTTCTCGCGGCCCGGCAGCGGGCGGTACTTGCCCAGCGCCTCCCAGCTCGTGCGCCCCATCACGACCGGATAACCCATCGTGGAATTCTTGAAGTGTTTCAGATCCTCCGGCAGATACCAGGGCATCTCCGCGCCATCGCCGATGATGCCGGCGGTCGTCTCTGCCCAGATCATCGCGATCTCCACCCCCTCCGGGACGTCCGCGCGGGTCAGGGTGGGGTAGTCGCCCTCGCGGTAGCCGCTGGGGCGCTGTTCCTTCTGGACGTCAAACTCCGAAGCTTCCATTACACAGCCACCTTTGCCTTAATCACCGGGTGCGGGTCGTAGCCCACGAAGTTCACGTCCTCGAAGCCATAGCTGAACATGTCCTTGGCTTTGGTCAGCTCCAGCTGCGGGTAGGGGCGCGGCTCGCGGGAAAGCTGCAGCTCCACCTGCTCGCGGTGGTTGTCATAGATGTGGCAGTCCCCACCGGTCCAGATGAACTCGCCGACCTCCAGGCCCGCCTGCTGGGCGAACATGTGGGTCAGCAGCGAGTAACTGGCGATGTTGAAAGGCACGCCCAGGAACATATCCGCGCTGCGCTGGTAGAGCTGGCAGGAGAGCTTCCCATCAGCCACGTACAGCTGGAACAGCAGGTGGCAGGGTGGCAGGGCCATGTTCTCCAGCTCCGAGACATTCCACGCGCTGACGATGTTCCGGCGCGAATCCGGGTTCTGCTTCAGCATCTCCAGCGCCTGGGAGATCTGGTCGACGTGGCGGCCATCCGGGGTGGGCCAGCTGCGCCACTGCACGCCGTAGACCGGGCCCAGGTCGCCGTCCTCATCGGCCCACTCGTTCCAGATGCGGATGCCGTTATCCTGCAGCCACCGAACGTTGGAGTCGCCCGAGAGGAACCACAACAGCTCGCCGACCACGGACTTCACGTGCACGGACTTCGTCGTAATCAGTGGGAAGGACTCCGCCAGATTGAAGCGGATCTGCTGGCCGAACAGGGACGTCGTACCAGTGCCGGTGCGGTCGTCCTTCTTGGTGCCCTCCGCGAGGATCTTGGCGAGCAGATCCTCGTAGGGCGTGGCGATAGTAGGGGAAGATTGAGCCTCTGACATGCCTCATAGTCTAGGCAAAAGAATCGCCGCTCAGTCAGCCACCCGTGCGAGGGGTCGAACTAGAGGAACTTCTGGATGCTTGCCAACAGGTCCTCGGCGATCTCCTTGCGGCAGATCACCAGGTCCGGGAGGTACGGATCCGGCTCGTTATAGGTCGCGGGCGTGCCGTCCAGGCGGCTGCAGTGCAGTCCTGCCGCCAGGGCGACGCCGATCGGGGCGGCGTTATCCCACTCGTACTGGCCCCCGGCGTGGATGTACGCGTCGTTGTCCCCACGCACCACGCTCATGGCCTTCGCGCCGCAGGAACCCAGGCGGGTGATCTCCATGCCCAAGTCCTCGGCCACGTCGACCGCGATCTGCGGGGTGGAGTTTTGGCTGATGACGAGGCGGTTGTTCAGTTCACCGAAGTCCGCCTTCGCCCGGCCCTCCCGGTAGTCGGCGGCACTGTAGACGGTGTGCATTTCTGGCATGCCGACCGAGGATTCGACAACCTCGCCGTCGACCGTGAGGGCAATGTGCACGGCCCAGTCATTCCGGGCACTGGCGTATTCACGGGTGCCGTCCAGCGGGTCGATCACCCACACCCGGGACTTGTCCAGGCGGGAGGGATCGTCCTCCGCCTCCTCGGAGAGGATGGCGTCATCGGGGCGGTGCAGGCTCAGCACACGCGCGATCCAGGCCTGGGCGACCTTATCGCCGGACTTACCGAGCCCGTCGGAGTCCACCAGGAGGGGATCCGGTGCACCAGCAGTGCGAATGCTGGTGAGGATATCCCCGGTGCTGCGAGCCAAACGGGCACAGAGCGTGGCATCGTCGAGCGCGTCGCCTGAGCCTAGTCCTTGTGTCATGGTCTACACCTTAGCGCTTCTGGTTGTATGGACTCATGCCCTCCGCCGACTTGGATCAATTTCATGCCCCAGTAGCCGCATGGTTCCGGGACGTGTTCCACGAGCCGACGGTCGTCCAATCCCAGGCGTGGCGGGCCATTAGTGCAGGGGAGAACACGTTAGTCGTCGCCCCCACCGGTTCCGGTAAGACGCTGGCGGCGTTCCTGTGGTCGCTCTCCGAGCTGACGCGCACGGGTGTGCTTTCCCATCCGTCCGCGGATCAGGCCGACCCGCAGACTCCCACCCGCGTGCTATACATCTCGCCGCTCAAGGCGCTTGGGGTGGACGTTGATCGCAACCTCGCCGCCCCGCTGGCAGGTATTTCGCGCACCGCCGCGGCGATGGGGGAGGACGTCGCCCCGGTCCGGGTGGGCGTGCGCAGCGGGGACACCCCGCAGTCGGAGCGGGCAAAGTTGCTGCGCAATCCGCCAGAGATCCTCATCACCACCCCGGAGTCCCTGTATCTCATGCTGACCTCGAAGGCGGCGGGGACGCTGCGTGGGGTGGACACCGTCATTGTGGACGAGATCCACGCGGTGGCTGGGACCAAACGTGGCGCCCACCTGACTCTTTCCCTGGAGCGGCTGGAGCTGCTCACCGGCCGTGCGGTGCAGCGCATCGGCCTGTCGGCGACGGTGAATCCGGTGGATGCGGTGGCCAGCTTCCTCGGCGGCGACCGGCCGGTCACGGTGGTCAACCCGGCGATCAGGAAGGATTGGGACGTCCAGGTTCGCAGCGTGGTGCCGGACTTCCAGGATCCGCCGGCTGCCGAAGATCTCGACGCCGCGCGCTACGAGGACCCAACTGGCGATACCCAGGCGGGCACCGACGGGGACCAGGGTGCAGCCGGCGCCGGACACGGTGGCGGAGGACTTGCGGAAGGCGGCGATGTCGCGGAAAAAGCGCTGATCGACGAGGCCCTCGTTGGACCCAGCCTCATCGGCGAGGGGCTGGGCGGTGCCTCCGCCCTGGGTTCCGGGGCGCGGGTGGCCAGCGGGGTAGATAAGGAATCCGCCCTCCCGCAACAAAAATCCGTTTGGCCCCACGTCCAGCACGCCATCTACCAGCAGGTCATGGAGAACCGGGCAACACTCGTCTTCGTGAACTCCCGGCGCGCTGCCGAGCGACTCACCGGGGCGCTCAACGAGCTGTGGGCCGAGGAGCACGATCCGGAGTCCATCGCCGCCCCCACCCGTCGCGACCCCGCGCAGCTCATGGCGCAATCCACCCAGGTCACCGGCGTACCGGCGGTCATCGCTCGTGCCCACCACGGCTCGGTATCCAAGGAAGAGCGCGCCGACATCGAGGCAGCGCTGAAGTCCGGGACCCTGCGCTGCGTGGTCGCCACCAGCTCCCTGGAGCTCGGCATCGACATGGGCCTGGTGGACCACGTGGTGCAGGTGGGAGCCCCGCCCTCAGTGGCCTCTGCAGTGCAGCGCTGCGGCCGCGCCGGGCACACTGTGGGCGCGACCTCGCATGCCACGATCTACCCGCTGCACAAGCAGGACGCCGAGGCGGCCACGGTGATCACCCAACGGCTGTACGCGGGCGAGCTGGAACCGCTGCAGATCATCACGAATGCGCTGGACGTGCTCGCGCAGCAGACGATTGCCGCTGCGGTGCAGGCCCAACTGGGTTTCACGAATCCGCCGTCGGGTGCGGAGGCTGAGGCGTTGACGTCGGAAAATGAGGAGGGACAAACACCACACGGGATGCTGGACGTGGAGCGCTGGTGGCGTGCGCTGCGCCGGGCGTACTCCTATGCAGCACTGCCACGGGATGCCTTCGATGGCGTGATCGAACTGATCAGCGGGCACTATCCCAGCACCGACTTCGCGGACCTGAAACCTCGGGTGGTGTACGACCCGGCGGCGGGAACGCTACAAGCCCGCCCCGGCGCCCAGCGGCTGGCGGCCACCAGCGGCGGGACGATCCCGGACCGCGGCATGTTCGGAGTCTTCCTCGCCGCAGGTGAGGAGGGCGCCCGGCGCGTCGGGGAGCTCGACGAGGAGATGGTCTACGAGTCCCGGGTGGGGGACGTATTCACGCTCGGGGCCTCCAGCTGGCGGATCACGGAGATCAACCGCGACCAGGTCATCGTCGTGCCAGCGGCGGGCCACACGGGGCGGTTGCCGTTTTGGGTCGGGGACGCCGCCGGCCGGCCGGTGGAACTGGGTACGGCGATCGGTGAGCATCGCAGGCAGTGGGGCAGCGGCACCGTGGGCGACCTGCACGCGGCCCCGTTCATCTGCGATAACACCCGGGAGAATCTGGACGCCTACTACCGGGACCAGAAGGAAGCCACGGGGATCCTGCCGGATGAGCGCACCCTGCTGGTCGAGCGCTTCCGGGACGAGATCGGGGACTGGCGGGTCATCGTCCACTCGCCCTATGGGCGCGGGGTTAATGCGCCGTGGGCGATGGCGCTGGGCGCGGTGCTGCAGCGGGAGACCGGGATCGACGCGATGGCCGTGGCCGGGGACGACGGGCTGGTGTTGCGCCTGCCGTATTCCGAGGAGCCACCGGGGGCGGACCTGCTGCTGGGGCAGTTCTTCCGGGAGACCAGGCCTGGAGTCGGGGAGGGAGCTGTTCGCCAGGGCGCTGGTGGTGACGGTGCTGGGAGCCGGAAGGATATCGCGGGCCGGGGCGACGGGCAGCCGGGTGAGCTTTCGGAGGTCGTGCTGGCCGATGTGATGGACAACGTGGGCAGCTCCGCGCTCTTCGCTGGGCGGTTCCGGGAGTGTGCGGCTCGGGCCTTGCTGCTGCCGCGGCGCAACCCGGGCAAGCGGCAGCCGCTGTGGCAGCAGCGGCAGCGGGCCTCCCAGCTGCTGGACGTGGCCCGGGAGCACCCGGAGTTCCCGATCATGGTGGAGAGCATGCGCGAATGCCTCCATGATGTCTACCAGCTGGATGCGCTCACCGAATTGCTGAAGAAGCTTGGGCTACGGGGTGGCAGCTCAGGCGTGCGGGTCGCGGAGGTCACCACCGAGGGGCCGAGCGCTTTCGCCGAGTCTCTGCTGTTCACCTACACCAGCGCGTTCATGTACGAAGGCGATTCCGCCGAGCGGGCCGCCGCGCTGGCAGTGGACCCCGCGCTGCTGGCCAAGCTGCTGGGTAAGAGCGGCGAAGGGCTGCAGCTGGACCCCGCGGTGATCGAGCGGGTGGTGTCGGCGGCGCAATGGCTGGCCGATGGCCGCCAGGCCGGCACCGCCGAGCAGGCCATCGACATGATCCGCGCCCTGGGACCCCTGACCCGGGAGCAAGTCAGCGACCGCCTGGTGCCGGAGAACCGGGAGGCCGTGCTGGCGGAACTGGCGGAGCTTATCCCGCAGCGCCTCGCCGAGGTGACCTTCGGCGGAGCTAGCCGCTGGGCGGTAGTGGAGGATATGCCGGTGCTCCGCGACGGACTCGGAGTGCCCGTCCCACCCGGCGTGGCCGCCGATCCTGAGCAGGTGGCTGACGCCATCGACCAGCTGGTGCTGCGCTTCATCCGGCACCAGGGTCCAGTAACGCCTGCCCGGGTGGCTGCAGAGTTCGGGCTGGGCGCGGCCACCGCCGAATCCCTGCTGAAACGTTGGGTCGGCCAGCGTCGCCTGGAGTCCGGCCACTTCACCGCAGGTGGCGGTCAGGGGGCAGCCGAGCAGGTCACGGAGTATATCGACACCGGCATGCTGCGCCGCCTGCGCTCGGCCACGCTGGCCGCCGCCCGCGGCGCCGTGGAACCGGTCAGCCCACTGACCTATGCGGAGTTCCTCGTGGACTGGCATGGGGTGGGCAGCTCCGAGCGGGAGGAACTGGGCGAGGTCATCGAACAGCTCGCCGGGGTCGCACTGCCCACCAGCGCCTGGGAGACCCTCGTGCTGCCCAGCCGGATCCCGGACTACCAACCTGGTGATCTCGACGACCTGCTGGCCACCGGGGAGATCATCCTGCGCGGGGAGGGAACCGCCGGGAGCAATGACGCCCTCGTGAGCCTCCTACCCGCGGACATCGCCCCGCTGCTCATCGACGAGCCGGCGGAGGCCCCGCAGCTCTCGATGGTGGCAACCCAGCTGCTGGAGCACATGGCCGGCGGCGGGGCCTTCCTCGCCGCTGAACTCACCCGGGCTACTGGCGCGGCCTATCAGGAGGTCGACGACGCCCTGTGGGAGCTCTTCGACGCAGGGCTCATCGCTCCCGATGGTTTCGCAGCGCTCCGGGCGAGGTTGACGTCCGGAAAACAAAGTGGTGCCACCGTCCACCGGGCACCCCGCCGCAACCGCGGGAGAGGATCGGCGCGGCGGCTGCGCATGGGGCGCAGTAGTTTTGCGCAGATGGCCGGCAACGAGTCGATGGACCGCATCCGGCAGCGGCGCCAGGCGATGAATGCGCACCAGTCGGTGCCGGGGCGCTGGGCGGCACTCGCCCCGCTGTTGGACATCGACGTGACCGATGCGGAGCGTGCCCTGGCCCGCAGCGAGGCGTGGATCGACCGTTATGGCGTGGTCACCCGCGGGGCCGTGATGGCCGAGCACCACGCCGGTGGTTTCGCGGAAGCCTACCGGACCTTGAGTGCCTGGGAAGATTCGGGCGCGGTGCTTCGCGGATACGTCATCGAAGGCCTCGGCGGGGCGCAATTCGCGCCGTACGCGGTGATCCGGCAGCTGCGGAAGCTGGAAGACCACGGTGCGGGTCCACAGTCGGACGGTGGCGCTCCCACCAGCAGGGTAGGGGACGGGGCGGTGCTGTTGGCCGCCGGCGATGTGGCCAACCCCTACGGCGCGAGCCTGCCGTGGCCCAGCCTTGACGGCGAGCCCGCCCGGCTGACCCGAGGCGCGGGAGCCTTCGTGGTGCTGGATCGTGGCCGCTTGGTCGCGCACTTCACCCGGGGTGGCAGGACGCTCACCGCCTTCGATGCGCCAAGCATGGCCGATGACACCCCGCCGGGGGCCATCAGCCAGCCGACGATCGATGCCATCATCACCGCGCTGAGCAGCGTGATTCGCGCCGGGAAGCTATCCCCGGTCACGATTGACAGGATCAATGGCGCATCCGTGATGGATCTGCCCACCCAGGGCTGGATCGCTGCCGGGGCGCGGCTCACCCCGAAGGGCCTGAGCATCCGCGGCTGAGGCCGTGCGACGTAGCGCGCCAGCGCACTGCCCACCATAGGGGCGGTACTCCGGCAATGAGATGTGGCAGCTCGGCAACCAGGGCCGAGCTCAGGTGAGATCAAGAAGAGCCGAAAGGAGGCGGGCAATGCCCGAGGGAGATTCCGTCCTGCAGCTGGCCAATAGGCTGAAGTGGATGCCCGGCCGTGAAGTGCTGCACAGCGATTTCCGGGTGCCCGCGCTGGCCACCGCCTCCATCACCGGCGAGCGGATCCGGGCGGTCTGGCCCTATGGAAAGCACTTGTTCATCCAGGCAGGGGAGCAGATCCTGCACACTCACCTGAAAATGGAGGGGGTATGGGCCATCCACGCAGCTGGCAGCCGCTGGCGCCGCCCGGGGTACACCGCCCGGGTCGTGCTTCGCTTGAGCCCCCAGCATCCGAGCGGGCCGCCCATCGAGGTCGTCGGCCACGAGCTGGGCTTCGTGCGCCTGTATCCGGCCCGAGACTACCCCGCTGTGGTTCAGCACCTGGGCCCCGACATCCTGGACCCCTGCTGGGCCAGCGAAGAATTCCGGGACACCGGCCGGACGGGGCGAGACGAGGCCCTGCGACGGATCCTGCGCCGCCCCGACCGGAGCCTGGGGGCCGCATTGCTGGATCAACGCAATGTCGCCGGTATCGGCAATGAATACCGCGCCGAGGTCATGTTCCTCACCGGCCTGCACCCCGCCGTACCCGTCGGCCGGGTTGGGGAGGAGAAGGTGGCGCAGGCGCTGGACCTGGCGCGTCGGGTGATGTGGGAGAACCGGCTGGAGCCACACCGGGTGTTCACTGGTGACCGGCGCCCCGGGATGGGCACCTTCGTTTTCGGCCGCGCGGCGAAGCCCTGCCGACGCTGCGGGGAAACAATCGAACAGTCCACCCTCGGGGGGCGTTTCGCAGGCGGGGACCCGGTACTGGACGCCGGGGAGTTGGAACGCATCATCTGGTGGTGCCCGCACTGCCAGCCGGGCGTTTAAGGCCTAGCCTCCCCTCCCGTTAGCTCCCCCAGGTTGGGGTAGAGCAGGCTGTTTTCGCGGGTTAGGAAAAATTTTCAGGGAATTTTTATCTGAACGATTCAGTACTGTGTGACGCGCTGCTAGCTGGGTTCACTGCTCCGCGAGCGTGTCATGTCACGCATGTATTCGGTAGTCGTTGAACGATATCTATTGATATCGACTTATGCATGCGAGCTGTAAATCTGAAGCGTGTGGGCCCCTCGTTTGGGGGAGCGCTAGGGGTTCGTGGTCTGTTTTAAGAGGGCTCTTAGGGGTGATCTCTGGTTAACTTTGAGGTTTCACTCCATTAACCAAGTGCGTGTTCGAGGGTGGTTATCTTATCGGTGCCGCTTACACAGAGTCAGCGTCATGCAGTCAGCTTTACACCGAGGAGGAGAATTCTTTCGTGTTCACCCGCAAAACCTCGACGGCCGGTAAGTGCGCCGCCGCAGTAGCAACTCTCGGCCTCGTGGCCACCGGCTTGGCCGGCCAGGCCCAGGCAGACACCCTGAACGATCACTATCCGGAGACCCCGAAAACCAACGTTGACCTGCCGATCGTCAACACCTACCACGGTAGCGACCACATCAAGGCCAATATCCTCAACCCGCGCCCAGTGTGTAACTCTGGGGAGGACTTCCGCACCGTTGTCTACAAGGTCAAGGATAATTTCACCCCGGCCGGCACGATCTCTGCGACCAACGGGACCGCCGACACCATCCCGCTGACCCAGGACCTGTCCAAGTCCCAGTCCATCCAGCTTTCCGTTAAGGGCGACCGGACCTCCACCACCACCGCCAACCTCGGCGGCGGAGCCAGCGGGGACAAGGGCAACGTCTCCACCGGTATCACCTACTCCCTGGCCAAGACCCTGGGCTTCGAGGCCTCCTACTCCCTGAGCTGGGAAGTCGGCCAGAGCATCGGCCCATACAACGTTCCAGCCGGAAAGACCGGCGAGGCGACCTACGGCTTCCGCACCATCACCATGAGCGGCACCCAGCAGTACTGCAAGCCGAACGGCACCTGGTCCACCCCGCGCAGCTGGACTGCACTCACCCCGATCAAGAACCAGGTCAATGTGAAGCTCTATGAAAACCCGGCCGGCGCTGCCGAGGGCGCGAAGGTCGAGGAAGGTACCGAGCCTCAGGGCGAGCCGGTGGAGGTCCAGGAGGATGCGAAGCCGACCGAGGGCGAGACTCCAGAGGCCGTGACCAAGGAGGCAGAGCCAGAAAAGGCCGCCCAGGCTGAAGAAATCGCCGCTAAGTCCGAAACCACCACGCTCGAGGAAGAGGAAGCCTAATGCAGAAAACCAAGAACTCCCTCCGCCTGGCCACCGCAGGCCTGGCCACCGTCGCCGCGCTCAGCGGAATCGGCGGTGCGGTTGGTGCTGCCACCGCGCAGGAAGAAATCGACCAGGACTTCTCCCACGCCGCTGCGTCCAACCAGGCCGACCATGACCTCGAGCCGTACTTCCAGACCTCCGGCGCCAAGGCGAAGGGCTTCGCCGGAACCGTCGTCCTGAAGTTGAAGAACGTCGGCAGCCAGCGCTACTACCAGGACTATCCGCTGACGACCTTCCGCATCAACGTGAAGACCGACAAGGGCCCGGAGGGCGTTGACCGCCTCATCACCCCGCGCGGCATGAACGGTGCGCACATCTTCGATGAGGGCTTCGACCCGGAGACCTCCACCCGAAGCTTCACCGTCACGCTCTCCAACCCGATTAACTCCGGCGACACCGCAACCGTCGCGGCCCTGGACTTCGGCGACGGCAAGACCAAGGAAGGTCGCCTCTACAACTACCTTGAGGTCACCCAGACCGGCCGCCACAAGGAGGACACCGCCACCGCTAACGACGAGCAGGTGGACTCCCGTGAGCACACGGTCACCGATACCGGCAAGAAGAACGAGGGCCTCTTCTAGCCCCATCCCGACTGGGGGAGTGGCATTCGCCACCCCTAGAGTTCCGGATCGTTGTCCCTTTAGGGACGTCAAAATCCCCGCCGATGCTTGTCGCATCGACGGGGATTTTCTCGGTGCACCACCCGGGTGGGTGGCGCGGTCACCGCGGGGTTCTCAGGCTTAGTTGCTGATCCCTGCGGCCAGCTTCTCGATGGATGCCTTCGCATCGCCGAGCAGCATGTCGGTGTTCTCGTTGAAGAACAGTGGGTTCTGCGCACCGGAGTAACCGGCACCCATGGAACGCTTCAGCACGATCACGCGCTCAGCCTCCCACACCTTCAGCACCGGCATGCCGGCGATCGGGGAGCCCGGCATCTCGGCGCTCGGGTTGACCGTATCGTTCGCGCCGATGACCAGGACCACGTCGACCTCGTCGAAGTCGTCGTTGATCTCCTCCATGTCCATGACGATGTCATAAGGGACCTTCGCCTCAGCCAGCAGGACGTTCATGTGGCCCGGCAGGCGGCCGGCGACCGGGTGGATACCGAACTGGACGGTCTTGCCCTGGTCACGCAGCTTTCGGGTCAGCTCGGCGACCGTGTACTGCGCCTGGGAGACGGCCATGCCGTAACCCGGGGTGATCATGATGTTCTTCGCGTCCTTGAGCATTGCGACAGCCTCGTCGGTGTCGATCTCGGTGTGGGTGCCGTCGACGCCCTCCGCGACCGCGCCACCGTCGGTGCCGAAGCCGCCCAGCAGGACGTTCAGGAAGGAGCGGTTCATCGCCTGGCACATCACGTAGGAGAGGAACGCACCGGAGGAACCGACCAGCGCACCGGTGATGATCAGCAGCGGGTTCTGCAGCATCAGACCGGTGAAAGCAGCTGCCCAGCCGGAGTAGGAGTTCATGATGGACACGACGACCGGCATATCGCCACCGCCGATGGCGGCGACCAGGTGCCAACCCATGAACAGCGCCAGGGCGGTCATGATGCCAACCGCGATCCAAGCGGTGGTGCCCTCGCCAGCGACGATGAACACGACCATGAGCACGAGGCTGACCACCAGGATGGCGACGTTCAGCAGGTTACGGGCCGGCAGCAGCAGCGGAGCGCCCTTGACCTTGCCGGAGAGCTTCAGACCAGCCAGGATCGAGCCGGTGAAGGTCACGGCACCGATGAAGATGCCCAGGAAGACCTCACCCAGGTGGAAGTTGTAGGCGGCAGCGCCCATCGAGTCGGCGGACTCGGAGACGAAGGAGTTGTACCCGATGAAGACCGCGCCCAGGCCGACCAAGCCGTTGAACAGTGCGATCAGCTGCGGCAGGCCAGTCATCTCGACGGAGTGCGCGCGCTTGATGCCGTAGGCGGCACCGAGGCTCATAGCCAGGGCGATGAGGATGACGGTGACAACCGGGTCCAGTGCCTCGGAATCGGTGGTGGAGTGCACCACAGCCTGGAAGATGGCCACGGCGATGGCAACAGCCATACCGCTCATGCCCAGCGCGTTACCGCGCTTCGCGGTCTCCGGCTTGGACAGGCCAGCCAGTGCCATGAGGAAGAGCACGGCAGCCACGATGTAGGCCAGGTTCGAGATCCGTGCCAGCCAGTCCAGCAGCGTGGCGTTCTCGCCGGTCGCTGCCTGCGAAAGAATCAGAGTGGCAGTCATGATTTATGCATCCTCCTTAACGAACATGCCGAGCATGCGGTCTGTGATGGCGAAGCCACCGAACACGTTGACGGAGGACACGACGATCGCCAGGAACGCGAGGACCGTAACGATGATATTGGGGCTGTTGACCTGCAAGATCGCGCCGACCAGGACGATTCCTGAAATCGCGTTCGTCTCGGACATCAACGGGGTGTGCAGGGTCGGGGTGACCGCGGAGATCACGTAGAAGCCAAGCACGATGGCCAGAGTCAGGACGACGAAGTTGCCGCTCATTCCCAGTGGGCTGACCAGAACGATTGCGGCACCCAACAGGATGGCGATGGCCAGACCGATCTTGGCGAAGGGGCCGCCCATGAAGGCTTGCTTCTCCGGCTCCTCGGCGGCCTGCGCGTCCTGCGCGGGCTGCTGCTGCGGGGTGACGGACACGCTCACCGGTGGTGGCGGCCAGAGGATGGAGGTCTCCTGGCCGTCGTTGAGAGTGACGGCGATGGTGCGGATGATCTCGTCATCCAGGTCCAGCACGCGCTGGCCGTCCTTCTCCGGGGTGATCAGCTTGAACAGGTTGACGATGTTCTGTCCGAACAGCTGGGAGGCCTGGCCTGGCAGGCGGCCTGCCAGGTCGGTGTAGCCGATGAGGGTGACGCCGTTGTCAGTGACGACAACCTCGCCCGGCTTCGTCAGGGCGCAGTTACCGCCGTTGGCTGCTGCCAGGTCGACGACGACGCTGCCCGGGCGCATGTTGGCGACATCCTCTTCGGTGAGCGGCACCGGGGAGGTGCGGCCCGGGATGTTGGCGGTGGTGATGACGATGTCGGCCTCGGCGGACTGCTGGGAGTAGATCTTCGCAGCGAGTTCCGCCTGGTCCTGGGTCATCTCCTTGGCGTAGCCGTCCTCGGACTTCTCGGCCTCCTCCTGGATGGCGACGAACTCCGCACCCATGGACTCGACCTGTTCGCCCGCCTCGACGCGCAGGTCGGTGGCCTTGACGACCGCGCCCATGGAGTTGGCGGTACCGATCGCGGCCAGGCCAGCGACACCAGCGCCGATGACGTAGACCTTTGCCGGCGGCACCTTACCGGCGGCGGTGACCTGGCCGGTGAACAGTCGACCGAAGGCATTGGCGGCCTCGATGACCGCGCGGTAGCCGGCGATGTTCGCCATGGAGGAGAGCACGTCCATGGACTGTGCGCGGGAAATGCGCGGCACAGCGTCCATCGCGAGCCCGGTGATGCCACGGTTGGCGAGCTCGTTGATGAGCTCTTCGTTGCGGCCTGGAGCCATGCGGCAGATCAGGGTGGCCCCGGAGCGCATGAGGTCGCGCTTGGCCTTGGGTGGGGTGTCGAGCGTGGTGACGATGTCCGCCTCCCAGACCTCCTCGCCTACGATGCTCGCGCCGGCCTCGCGGTAGAGGGCGTCAGGGTAGGCGGCGTCTTCGCCGGCACCAGCCTGTACTTCAACGTCATAGCCGAGCTTGATGAGCTTGCCGACCGTGTCTGGTGTGGCTGCCACCAGCGGCTGGTTCTCACCCGGCTCAACCGGAATACCGATACGCACTTTGTCTCCTGTGCAGTCTTCTGGGGGATGAAAGTTCCGGGCACTGATCGCAACGTAGAGGTGGCGTTGTGATCGTCCAGTGCGAGTAAGTGGTGATTCTCACAAGCGACCCGAAAAACATTGGGTCTATATTTATCCCTTTTTCGGAGTGCTTGTCGCGCGCTTTGAAGAATTAAAGGAGAAAAAATGCCAACGGGGGCACCCGATGCCCCGGGTGCCCCCGTTGATAAAATTGCCGTTTTACCCCCAAAGTGGGGTCAGTATGCCTGCCACTCCGGGCGGTTGGCATCCACGAAACGGTAAAACTCGGTTTCCTGCAGCTGGGAGGCCGCTGCCTCGTCAACGATGACCGTCGCGTGGCGGTGCAGCTGAAGCACGGAGGCCGGCATCATCGCGGACACCGGCCCCTCCACCAGGCGAGCCACCGCATCGGCCTTGTTTTCCCCCGTGGCCAGCAGCAACAGGTGCCCGGCGCGGCGGATCGTGCCCAGGCCCTGCGTGATCACGTGGATCGGCACCTCCTCGAGCGAACCGAAGAAGCGGGCGTTATCCCGCCGTGTCTGCGGGTGCAGCGTCTTCAGACGGGTCAGGGAGTCGAAGGAGCTGCCGGGCTCGTTGAAGCCCACATGGCCGTTGGTTCCCACGCCGAGGAGCTGGATGTCGATGCCCCCGGCAGCCTCGATGGCCGCCTCGTACTCGCGCCCTGCCTCATCGGTACGCGGGTTCATCCCATCGGGGGTGTGCACCGCGCCGTCGGCGAAGTCCACGTACTGCGTGAACTCGTTGTAGATCGTGTAGTGATAGGACTGCTCGTGATCCTCCGGCAGGCCCACGTACTCGTCCAGCAGGAAGGCCGTGGTGTTCGCGAAGCTCAGGCCCTCGCGGTGCTTGGCGATGAGCTCCCGGTAGGTCAGCAGCGGGGTGGAGCCGGTGGCCAGCCCGATGTTCTTCCCCTCGGAGACGTACCGGGCCATGATGGTGGCCGCGAGTTGCGCGACTTCTTTCGGGGTCTGCCGAATCACAACGTCCATGAGCAGGCGGTTCTTTCCAGTATCGGTCGGCGCAGGTCATTGCGCCGATGGTGTTTATTGAGTCTAACCCTCGTTGCGGTGCTGCCGGTAAAAGCTGATCAGCGCGTCGGTGGAGCCATCCCCGGCGGCCACCGCAGCCGTGCCCCGTACCGCTGGGAGTAGGTCGCTGGCCTGGAGTTTTCCGAACTCTACGCCCCACTGGTCGAAGGCGTTGATGCCCCAGATCACCGATTGCACGAAGGTGATGTGCTCGTAGAGTGCGATCAGCCCGCCCAGGGAACGCGGGGTCAGCATGTCCGCCAGGATGGTGGTGCTGGGCTGGTTGCCCGGCATCTCCTTGTGGGGGATCAGCTCTTCCGGGGTGTCCGCGGCGCGCAGCTCTTCAGCGGTGCGACCAAAGGCCAGCACCCTGGTCTGGGCGAAGAAGTTTGCCATCAGCATGTCGTGCATCTTCGTGCCCTCGGGTTGGGTGGTGACCTCGCCGTGGGGGTTGCAGAATCCGATGAAGTCCGAGGGGATGAGCTGCGTGCCTTGGTGGAGCAGCTGGAAGAACGCGTGCTGGCCATTCGTCCCGGGTGCGCCCCAGTACACCGGGCCCGTGGGGACCCCGACCTTGGACCCGTCCAGGCGCACGGACTTGCCCAGCGACTCCATGGTCAGCTGTTGCAGGTAGTCCGGGAATTCGCGGAGGTCCTCGCTATAGGGCATCACCGCGTGGGACTGGGAGCCCAAAAAGTCGCGGTACCACACGCTGAGCAGACCCATCAGGGCTGGCGCGTTGGCATGCAGCGGGGCGGTGCGGAAGTGCTCGTCCACGTCGTGCAGGCCGGCGAGGAATTGGTCGAAGTCCTGCGGGCCGATCGCGGCCATGAGGGTGAGCCCGATGGCGGAATCCACCGAGTAGCGGCCGCCCACCCAGTCCCAGAAGCCGAACATGTTCGCCGGGTCGATGCCGAACTCCGTGACGGCTTCGCGGTTGGTGGACACCGCGACGAAGTGCTTTTCGATGATGGCTTGCCGCTGCGCGCTCGTGTCCGCTGCTACGCCGCGACGCTCCAGTTCGGTGAGGAGCCACTGCTTCGCCGCGCGCGCGTTGACCAGGGTCTCCTGGGTGCTGAAAGTCTTCGAGCTGATGACGAAGAGGCAGGACTCCGGATCCAGGTCATCCAGCGCGGCGCTGAGGTCAGCCGGATCCAGGTTGGAGACGAAGTAGGGCTCGATGCCCGCGGTTCGGTAGGGGCGCAGCGCGGCCGCCGCCATGGAGGGGCCCAGGTCGGAGCCCCCGATGCCGATGTTGACGACCTGCTTGATGGTCCTCCCAGTCACACCCAGCCACCGGCCGCTGCGTAGGTCGCGGCAGAAGTCCCGCATCCGACCGAGGACCTCGTGGACGTCGGCGGCGACGTCCACCCCGTCGACCTGGAAATCCTGGTCCACCGGGACACGCAGCGCGGTGTGCAGGGCGGCACGGTTCTCGGTGGTGTTGACCGTAGCCCCGGCCATCATCGCGTCGCGGTACTCCGGCAGCCCCATCGCTTCGCCCAGCTGGACCAGTAGCTCCATGACGCGGGCGTCGGCGAGGTTCTTCGACAGGTCGATGTGCAGGGGGCCTGCCTGGATGGTCATGTCCTCGACGCGGGTGGCCTCCTGGTTGAAGATCTCCCGGAGGGTGGTGCCGACGAAGCTTTCCTTATAGTCCTGGAGTTCCTGCCACGGTGCGGTGCTGGTCACCCGCTGTGGGTTGGGTGGGATGCTCACTGCTTGAGTTCTCCTCGGGAGGTGCGTCGCCGGTGAATCTTGGACGTATCGTCACCCAGCCTAGTCGTCTCGGCGGCGGTCGCACGGTAGTGCCACAGCGTGCCCCGCGACATAGCTACCGGTGGGGCTGTGTACCCGCGCGGTGGTCGGTGTCTGATCCCAGCGACCAGCGCTGAAGCACGGTGGCCGACGGTCACGCCCAGCGGCCGGCGCTGAAGCACGGTGGCCGGCGGTCACGCCCAGTGGCACAGTGGAGGTATGGCTACTTCGGCAGAAAACAACACAGCACAGAACACCTCGAATCCAGAATTCTTCACCACCGTCACCGCCGGACCGCGGGAGATCACCGTCCCGACGGGGCTGTTTATCAACGGCCAGTGGCGCCACGGCGCGGACGGGGAGACCCTCGGGGTTACCGACGCCGCGACCGGCCAGGAGTTCGTGCGGGTGGCGTCCGCAACGGAGGGCGACGCCCGCGAGGCGATGGATCACGCTGCGAAGGCGCAGCCCGATTGGGAGAACACCAGCCCGCAGGAGCGCGCCGACCTGTTGCGCTCCCTGTATCAGCTGGTGCAGGACAATGCCGATGACCTGGCCTACCTGCAGTCCCTGGAGCTCGGCCGCGCGTTGAAGGACAGCAAGGGCGAGGTCGGCTACGGCGGGGGATTCTTCCGCTGGTACGCCTCCCGCGCTGAGGCCATCGCGGGGGAGTACCGCGTGTCCCCGGACGGCGGCAGCCGCATCATCACCCACCCGAAGCCGGTCGGTCCGGTTCTGGCGGTGACCCCGTGGAATTTCCCGCTGGCGATGATCACCCGCAAGCTCGCTCCGGCGTTGGCCGCGGGCTGCACCATGATCGTCAAGCCCGCGCAGATGACCCCGCTGACCGCGCTCTACCTGGCCGAACTCTCCCGCCAGGCCGGCCTGCCGGACGGGGTGTTCCAGGTGCTGCCGACCAGCACCGCGTCGAATGTCTCCGCCATTTTGGACGACGACCGCCTGCGCAAGTTCACCTTCACCGGCTCCACCGGGGTGGGGCAGGCGCTCGCAGCGAAGGCCGCCGAGGGCACCATCCGCACCTCCCTGGAGCTGGGTGGCAACGCCCCGCTCGTCGTCCTCGAGCACGCGGACATGGACAAGGCCGTGAACGCCGCCATCGACGCGAAGATGCGAGGCGCAGGGCAGGTCTGCATCGCCGCCAACCGCATCCTGGTGCACGAGTCGCTCGCCGAGGAGTTCACCGCAGCGGTCACCAAGCGGATCGGCGAATTCGTGCTCGGCGCGGGAACCGATAGTGGCGCCACCGCAGGCCCAATGGTCAGCGCGGACCAGCGCGATAAGGTCGCCGACATGGTCGAAAAGGCCGTCGAGCAGGGCGCGAAGGTGGAGATCGGCGGCTTCACGCTGACCGAGGACTCCCTGGCGAAGCACCCGGAGCTCAAGACCACTGGTGAGCTGGACACCAACGGCTTCTGGTACGCCCCGACCGTCCTCTCCGGGGTCACCCAGGACTTCGAGATCGCCAACCAGGAGATCTTCGGACCCGTCATGACCATCCAGACCTTCGCCGATGAGGACGAGGCCCTGGCCAACGCCAATGCCACGAACTTCGGCCTGGCCGGCTACGTCGTCGGCGAGAAGCTACAGGAGACGATGGCCTTCGCCGAGAAGATGGAGGTCGGCATGGTGGCCGTCAACAAGGGCCTGCTCTCCGACCCAGCCGCGCCATTCGGTGGGGTGAAGCAGTCCGGCATCGGCCGCGAGGGCGGCTTCGAGGGCATCGAGGAGTACCTCGAAACCCAGTTCATCACCGTCTCCTACTAGGGGCCGGTCCGGGGGAGTTCCCCCCCCAACAGTTAAGGACGCCACCGCAACGTGCGGTAGCGTCCTTTTTCTTTCTGTCTGCCCTGGTTGGGGCAAGCGGCTTAGTTATTCAGCGCGGTGATGACGTCCTCGTGCAGCAGCCCGTTGGTGGCCACCGCGGAACCACCGTGCGGTCCCGGCTCGCCCTCCACGTTCGTGAAGGTGCCGCCGGCCTCCGCCACGATCGGGACGAGTGCTGCGAGATCCCAGAGGCTGACCTCCGGCTCCGCCGCGATATCCACGGAGCCCTCGGCGACCATCATGTAGGACCAGAAGTCCCCGAATCCACGCAGGCGCCAGGTCTGGTCGCTCAGTCCCACCAGCTGCTCCCGCAGGCCGCGATCCTGCCAGCCGGACAGGGAACTGATGGAGAGGCTGGCGTCCGCGATCTTGCCCACGCCCGACACGCTCAGGCGGCGCGGCTGAGCAGAAGGGGTGGAGTCCTCGTCGAAAGTATTCGGTACAGAGAAGGAGCGCCACGCCCCAGCGCCCGGCGCGGCCCACCAGCGGCGGCACAGTGCGGGTGCGGAGACCAGACCCACCTTCGGCACGCCGTCCT
This sequence comes from Corynebacterium sp. UMB9976, assembly GCF_030212265.1. Taxonomy (NCBI): domain Bacteria; kingdom Bacillati; phylum Actinomycetota; class Actinomycetes; order Mycobacteriales; family Corynebacteriaceae; genus Corynebacterium; species Corynebacterium sp. UMB9976. The sequence goes on along the minus strand of NZ_JASODY010000008.1, from coordinate 18,303 downwards.
CCAACAGGCTGATCAGCGTGGCCCACACGGGCACGCCGCGGACGAAGTTCTTCGTGCCATCGATCGGGTCGATGACCCACTGGCGGCCCTCGAAGTGCGCTTCGCCGCCGAACTCCTCACCCAGCACGAAGTCATCCGGGCGGGAATCCGCCAGGATCTCGCGCAGGCGACGCTCGACGGCGGTGTCGGCGTCGGAAACGGGGGTGAGGTCGGGCTTGGATTCGATGCGGAGATCCTCGGCCTCGAAGCGAGCCATGGTGATCTCGTCCGCGGCGTTGGCCAGCTCGAAGGCAAGCGACAGGTCATCGGAGTATGTGGTGCTCATGCCCTGGATCTTAGCCTCAAAAACTAACTGCCGATGAGCGCAGTCTTAACGCTCGCAACAGCCGACTCGGTGCCGGCCACCGACCAGGTCTTGCCCGCGGCCTCGATCTGCTCGGCCACGCCACCGGCGCCCTCCACGAGCGCCCGGCCCGGCAGCCAGTCCCAGGCCGCCACGGAGTCCTGAATCCAGCAGCCGAGCTCCCCGGAGGCCACGCCGGCCATGTCCACGGAAGCTGAGCCGAGCATACGGACGGTCGCGAAGTTGCCGGTTACCTCGATCCAGGCGTCCCTAACCTCTGGCACGGAAAACAGCGGCGGGTGCAGGTAGGTGCCGACCACGGTGCGCTCCGCAGGGGTGTTCTTGAACTCCGGGACCGGCTGGGCGTCGCGGGTGGTGGGGATCTCCGGGCCACCGAACCAGGTGTAGCCCATGGCGGGGCGGTGCACGGCGCCGAAGATGACCTCCTCCGGGTCATTCGGGTCGCCCTTAACCAGGGCCAGTGCGGAGCACCAGTAGTCCGAGCCGGTGGTGAAGTTATAGGTCCCGTCCACGGGGTCGATCACCCAGGTCCTCCCGCTGGTCCCTTCGCGCCGGGTGCCTTCCTCGCCGAGGACGCCGTCCTCCGGTCGGATCGTCTCCAGCGCATCGGTGATGAACTTCTCGGCGGCCCGATCCGCGGCGGTGACGACGTCGGAGATGGAGGTCTTCGTCTCCGTCTCGAGCCCGGAGGCGCGCATCCGCCACGCCAGGCGGGCGGCGTTGTACACCAGCGCCTGGGCGAGGTGGTTATCGGTGTCGTCGACGTGCGCGACGATGAAGGTCTTGATGATCGCGTTGAGCATCTCCTCTGGCACCGGGGAGTTGCCGGTGGAGGTGGACGTATTCTTTGCCTTAGCCATACATCCCATTGTGCACACTGCCGGGTAGACTTGCGCACTATGCAACCGGATGTGAGCTCTGATCTGAAAGACCTGGAAGGCACCCTGACTACCATCGAGCGGGTGTTGGACCTCGACGAGCTGGACTCGCGGGCCCGCGAGCTGGAGGATCAGGCCGCCGACCCCTCGCTGTGGGACGATCCGGATCACGCCCAGCAGGTCACCTCGGAGCTCTCCCGTGTGCAGGCCAAGCTGAAGAAAATCCGCGAGCTGCGCCAGCGGCTGGACGACCTCCCGGTGCTCTACAACATGGCCGAGGAGGAGGCCGCGGAGGATCCGGCGGCGGCCGAGGACGCCGCCGCGATGGCGGAGGAGGAGCGCACGGCGCTGCGGGCCGCCATCGAATCCCTGGAGATCACCACGATGCTCTCCGGCGAGTACGACCAGCGCGAGGCGCTGGTCAACATCCGCTCCGGCGCCGGTGGGGTGGATGCCGCGGACTGGGCGGAGATGCTGTTGCGCATGTACACCCGCTGGGCCGAGCAGCACGGCCACAAGGTGGATATCTACGACATTTCCTACGCGGAGGAGGCGGGTATTAAGTCCGCGACCTTCGTCATCCACGGTGACTATATGTACGGCACGCTCTCCGTGGAGCAGGGTGCCCACCGCCTGGTGCGCATCAGCCCCTTCGATAACCAGGGGCGCCGCCAGACCAGCTTCGCCGAGGTGGAGGTCCTGCCCGTCGTGGAGCAGACGGACTCCATCGAGGTGCCGGATGCGGACGTCCGCGTGGACGTCTACCGCTCCTCCGGTCCGGGCGGGCAGTCGGTGAACACTACGGATTCCGCGGTGCGCCTGACCCACATCCCGACCGGCATCGTCGTGACCTGCCAGAACGAGAAGTCCCAGATCCAGAACAAGGCCTCCGCCATGCGCGTGCTGCAGGCCAAGCTGTTGGAGAAGAAGCGCCAGGAGGAGAAGGCCGAAATGGATGCCCTTGGCGCGGGCGGCAACGCCTCCTGGGGCAACCAGATGCGCTCCTACGTGCTGCACCCGTACCAGATGGTCAAGGATCTGCGCACCGAATACGAGGTCGGGGACCCGCAGAAGGTCCTCGACGGCGACCTCGACGGGCTCATCGAGGCCGGCATCCGCTGGCGCATGGCGCAGCAGCAGGAGGAGAACGCCTAAGGCGTCAGCCCGTGGATGTAGCCGAAGCGGTGCTCGGTGGTGGCGATGTTCTGCTCCAGCAGCATCGTCAGCAGCTCGCGGTGGCCATCCGGTAGCACCGGCTGGTCGAAGATCTTCGAATTCGAGTCGACCGCGGCCTCGTAGAAGGCATCTGGGCTCTCGCCCAGGGAACGGATGCGGGAGTTCGCGGCCTTCGAGATCTCCGCGGCGAACACCAGGTCGCTGGCGATGCGGAAGCTCTTGCCCAGCTCACCGAACTGCGCTGCCACCTCCTCGGACGCCGAGATATCCAGCTCCGTGCCGGTGACCGCCGCCCCCAGCTGGAGGCGCAGGACGTCGCGCGCCTTGGCGTCGGCGTTAACGCGGACGCGCAGCGGTTCCAGCAGCGGCTTGTAGCGGAAGACGTTGGACTCCACGACCATCGCCGACTTGTCGTGCTCGACGCCGAACTCGACGGCCATCGCGTGGGCGTCGGACTCCGCCGCCCGGCGGAGCCACTCGTGATCCGCGTCCTCCAGAACCGGGGAGCCGAGCCCGCGGAACTCTCGCAGCAGCTGGGTGATGCGGGGCTCGACCGTCCCTGAGGTCAGCTCCTCGACATTGCCTTCGGTCCACACGCCCTGTTGGGCGACGTAATTCGGGCCGCCGGCCTTCGCCCCGGAGCCGATGGAAGAACCCTTCCAGCCGCCGAAGGACTGGCGTTGCACGATCGCACCGGTGATGCCGCGCTCCACATAGGCATTGCCCACCTCGACCCGCTCGCGCCAATAGGCGGTCTCGTCGCGGTCGATGGTGTGGATGCCACCGGTCAAAGCGAAGCCAGTGGAGTTCTGCCACTCGATCGCCTCGTCCAGGTCCTTGGCATGCATGATGCCCGTGACCGGGCCGAAGGCCTCGTTGGTGTGGTACCAACTGCCCGGCTGCACGTTATCGCGAATGCCCGGGCTCCACAGGGTGCCGGTCTCGTCCAGCTGCTTCGGCTTGACCAGCCACTTCTCGCCCTTATCGAGCTTGCGTAGCGCCCGGTCCAGCTTCTCGCCTGGGGCCTCGATGATGCCGTTCATGTACGTGGAGATGTCGGTGCCGCGACCCACCTTGATGGACTCCACGGCATCCACTAGCTGGTTCATGAAGCGCTCGTTCTTGGACATCGAGCCCACGGTGATGATCAGGGAGGCTGCGGAGCACTTCTGGCCCGCGTTGCCGAAGGCGGACTGGTAAATATCCTCCACGGCCAGGTCTGGGTCCGCGGCCGGGGTGACGATGATGGCGTTCTTGCCGGAGGTCTCCGCGTTCAGGACCTTGCGGGGGTCCCAGCTGCGGAACAGCTGCGCGGTCTCCGAGGCTCCTGTGAGGATCACGGATTCCACGTCCGGGTGGCTGATCAGGCGCTTGCCAGCTTCGTCCTCGTCGGCGTTGACCAACTGGAGCAGGTCCTCGCCGACACCGGCCTCGCGCATGGCCTCGACGAAGACCTCGGCGATGCGCAGCACCTGGGGTGCGGGCTTGAGGATCACGGCGGCGCCAGCAGCCAGCGCGGCCGTCACACCGCCCACCGGGATCGCCACGGGAAAGTTCCACGGCGGGGTGACCACGACGACCTTGTACGGGGTGAAGTTCGAACCGCGGTGCCGGTCCAGCTGGCGAGCGGATTCCGCGTAGTAGTGCGCCATGTCGATGGCCTCGGAGATCTCCGGGTCGGATTCCGCGATCGTCTTATCGGCCTCGAAAGCCGCCGCAGAAATCAGGCGGCCACGGTAGTTCGCCAGCGAATCAGCGACCTTGTCCAGCAGCTCGGCACGCTCCGCGCCGGTCTTCTGCCCCCACGCTCCCTCGTGGGTCTCAACGGCACGCTGCACGATCTTGTCGATCTCCGCCGGGTCGGTGACCAGCGGAGACTGTGCCGGGCCCGGGTCGGCCTCCGGGGTGAGCAGGCTGCGGGCCCACTCGCGGTTCTGCGCCAGAGCGGGGTCGGTGTCCGGCTCGTTGAGGAAGTTGCCCGGGATGGAGCCGCCCGTGGCACCAACCTTGTCCCTGGCTTCCTGGATGCGGTCCTGGGTGCGGCGCGGCCCGTGATAGGTCGCCCAGCGGTCGGCGACGGCGTCCCGGAAGCGCTGCTCCTGGTTTTCCATCGGCGTCAGGCCGGTGTCGTCGTCCTCTTCGGGGGTGAACAGCGCGTAGAGGAAGTTCTGCTTCGCGCCGTTTTCCTCCAGGCGGCGGACCAGATAGGACACGGCGACGTCGAAGTCCTCCTTGCGGACGACGGGCGTGTACAGGATCAGGTTGCCGGTCTTCTTCTGCACCTCGCTGGCCTGGGCTGGAGCCATGCCCTGCAGCATCTCGATGTCCAGCTGCTCGGCCACGCCCCGCTGTTCGGCGAGCTTGTGGGCGAGTGCTACGTGGTAGACGTTGTGGCTGGCCACGCCGATGCGGATGGCCTCTGCGTTCTCGGGGTTCAGCACCCAGTCGATCAGGCGCAGGTAGTTGGCGTCGACCTCCGCCTTCGTCAGATAAGGGGTCTGCGGCCAGTTGTGCATCTCCGCATCCACCCGCTCCATCGAGAGGTTCGCGCCCTTGACCAGGCGCACCTTGATCTTCGCGCCACCCTGGGCCACGCGCTGCTTCGCGAATTCAGTCAGTCGCTGGAGTGCGTCGAAGGAATCCGGCAGGTAGGCCTGCAGCACAATGCCGACCTCTAGGTCGAGGAACTCCTCCTCGGCGAAAAGCTCGGTGAATAGCTCCAGCGTGAGGTCGAGGTCTTCATAGGCCTCCATGTCGAGGTTGACGAAGGTGGGCTTGCCGGACCGTTCCTGGCCCGCGCGCTTGGCCTCCCGGTACAGCGGACGCAGGCGGTCCTTCAGCCGATCGACGGAGCCGCGGAAGTCCCAGTGGTTGAGCTGGGAGACCACGGAGCTGGCCTTGACGGAGACGTACTCCACCTTCGGGTTCCGGATCAGGTCGATGGTCTGCTGGAGGCGTCGCTTGGCCTCCGCCTCGCCGAGGACGGCCTCGCCCAGCAGGTTCAGGTTGAGGGTGAATCCCTTCTCCCGGGCATCGTCGAGCATCGCGTCCAATGTCTCGGAACCGGCGTCCAACACCAGGTGGCCGACGGTGGAGCGCAGGTACTTTCGCGCGATGGGCATCACGACGTTCGGCAGGATCGGGGCCGCGATGGAGCCTGCCGTGACCAGGATCGTGTCGATCAGGCCGAGGAACGCCGGGGCCGGGTCGGTGCGCTTGAAGGGGGAGGCGATCTTCGCGAACTCTTCGGCCGCGACCTTGTTGTCCTCCGGTCGGGCCACGCGGTCGACGAAGCTGAAGGTGAACTCCACGCCGTGCGGGTCGTGGACCATGTCGGCCAACTGCTTCGTGGCCGGGGCTGTTTCCTTGACCTCCAGCCACGTATCGGCCTGTTCGATGGCGACGTCGACGAGGCCCTCCATGTCCTGGTTCGGCGCGAGGTCCTGGTGTTCGGTGTTCTTGCTGTTCTCCTTGTGAGAAGTCATGGTCGCTGTCTCTCTATGTGAGGGGTTTCCCGTTGTGGCCTGGCTCCACTGCGGTTTTTGGGGAGCCGAAAAGAAGGCCTCGAACGGGCTGGGCAAGAGGGAGGGGACCGGCTGTCGGGGCAGGGGCGGTCTTAGACAGCGAGAACGGGCGGGCGGTCACCGGGTCGGCGACGACGATCGCGGGACAGCGCGCGCAGCCGGGTTTGAGTGACCCGGCTCAGCGCACCGCGGTACTGGGGGCTGTACCGGGCGATATGCCCGGTGTTGCACCCCGCGGGGGAAGCCGTATCATTCCACATGACCCAAATCTACGCCCTTTTCGAGATTGTTTCATCAAGTGAAATAAAAACCGCGCACGCCCTAGTTGCGGGGGAGTGCGCGGTGTGCGGGGCGCCCCGCCGGAAGGATATCCGGCGGGACCGAGTGTTTAGGCCGGGTAATCCATTGGGGTGCCCGGGCCCAGCGGGATGCCGAGCAGCCACCAGGCGACGAAGAAGAGGAACCAGCCAATGAGCATCGCCGTCGCATAAGGCAGCGCGAGCGACATCAACGTGCCGATGCCCGAGCGCGAGTAATAGCGCTGCAGGAAGGTCAGCGCCAGCGCGAAGTAGGGACTCATCGGGGTGATGATGTTCGACGGCGAATCACCCATGCGGAAGAGCATCTGGGTGACCTCCGGGGCGTAGCCCAGGTACATGAACATCGGCACCACGATCGGGGCCATCAGAGCCCACTGCGCAGAGCCCGAGGTGATCAGCAGGTTCAGGCCCGCGACCAGCAGGACGAAGAGGGCGAAGAGCAGCAGCGGGGGCAGGTCCGCCTTCTGCAGGATCTCCGCGCCGGTGATCGCGGTCCAGGAGCCCAGGTTGGACTCGGTGAACCACGCCAGGAACTGGGCGACGGCGAAGAAGAGCACCATCATCGGCAGCAGCGTCTTCAGCCCGCGGGCCATCCACTCCGGGACCTGGTGCCACTTGGTCAGCGTCTTTGCGACCAGGCCGTAGACCACACCGAGCAGGAAGAAGCCGACCGCGATGGGGACGCCGACGTCCGTAATCAGGGGGCTTTCCATGACCGCGCCACCCTCGCCCTGCAGCGGGGAGCCGGGGACAAACAGGGCGGCGAAGTACGCTGCGAAGAAGACGACGGCGGCGACGCCGGTCCACTTCAGGGCGCGGACCTCCTTCTCGCTGAGGGCGAGGTCTGCCTCCAGCTCGTCCTTCGTCATGTCCTTGGCGTCCTTGTCGAGGGCTGCGCTGCCCTCGGAGTCGACGTGCTCGGCGTTGCCGAAGGTCAGCTCCTCGTAGTTGATCCGATCGTGGTCGACCAGCTCGAGGGCCTTCTTATTGATATAGAGCTCCGTGACTGCGGTGATGATCAGCGCGAGGACGACCGCGGAAGCCATGACGAAGAAGTAATTAGCCAGCGGGGAGACCACGTACTCGGCGTCCGCGATGTTGGCGGCCGAGGTGGAGATACCTGCGAGCAGCACGTCCGTGATGTTGAGGACCAGCGAGGAGTTGAAGCCCGCCGAGGAGGCGGCGAAGGCGACCATCGCACCGACGATGGGGGAGCGCCCCATCGCGCGGAAACTCATCGCACCGATGGGGATGAGGATGACGTAGACGGCGTCCGAGGCGACGGAGCCGGTCACGCCAGCCAGCGCCACGACGAAGGTGAGGCTCTTCGGGCCCACCTTGCTCACCACCGCGCGCACCGTCGAGGCGATCAGACCGGAGTGTTCCGCGATGGCCACGCCCAGCATGACGGTGATGATGAGCCCGAGCGGCGGGAAGCTGGTGTAGTTTTCGACCGCGTTGGAGACGATGGAAGACAAGCCCTCGGCGGAGAGCAGGTTCTTCACGACGACGGTTTCGCCGGATTCGGGGTCCTTCGCGCTCAGCCCGGCCAGTGAGCCCAGCCAGGAGCTGACGAGGACGAGTCCGCCGATGATGACGAAGAGCCAGAAGGGCTCTGGCAGTTTATTGCCGACGCGCTCCACCCAGCCGAGGAAACCGCCAACCTTCTCAGGCGCGTGTTCCTCGTGGTGTTCTTCGCTGCGGTCGGTTTTCTGGTCGCTGTGCTTGTTCGCTGTCTTCTCGGCAGTCACACGCTTCCCTTCTGTAACAGTTTCATCTTTGGTTCGCTAAGGTTAGAGCCGTGATCACTTTCGATAACGTTTCCAAGAGCTACCGGACCTCAACCCGGCCTGCGCTCCAGAATATTTCCGCAGAGATCGAAAAGGGCGAGTTTGTCTTTCTTATTGGCCCTTCCGGTTCCGGAAAGTCTACGTTTCTGCAGCTCATGGTCCGCGAAGAGGCGCTGGACTCTGGTGACCTGCATGTCGCCGGGTTCCATGTCAACGCGCTGAAGGATAAGGAAGTCCCGAAGCTGCGCCAGCGCATCGGCTACGTCTTCCAGGACTTCCGTCTGCTCCAGAAGAAGACGGTCTTCGAGAACGTCGCATTCGCCCTCGAGGTGATCGGCAAGAAGCGCCCGGACATCGAGAAGCTGGTCCCGGCTGCCCTCGAGACCGTGGGCCTGCAGGGCAAGGAGGACCGCTTCCCGCACGAACTTTCCGGCGGCGAGCAGCAGCGCGTCGCTATCGCCCGTGCCTCCGTCAACCGCCCGCTCGTCCTGCTTGCCGACGAGCCGACCGGAAACCTTGACCCGGATACCTCCGCCGAGATCATGAACCTGCTCAACCGCATCAACCAGCAGGGCACCACCGTCGTCATGTCCACCCACGACGACGTCGCCGTCGACTCCATGCGCAAGCGCGTCATCGAACTGCACAACGGTGAGCTCGTGCGCGACGACGCTCGCGGCATGTACGGCGTCGGCCACTAAGCCGGGGCAACGAGGAAGGTTTAAATACTTATGCGAAGTAACTTCATCACCCGCGAGGCCTTCGGTGGCCTGACCCGCAACGCCACCATGACGATCGCGATGATCATCACCACCGCGATCTCTCTGGCGCTGCTGGCCACCGGTTTCCTCATGACCACGATGACCGAGCGCACCAAGGACATTTATATCGACCGCATCGAGGTCATGGTTCAGCTCAAGGACGAGGTCTCGGTCGAGGACCCGGAGTGCGCGAAGCCGGAGTGTGCCAAGCTCCGTGAGCAGCTGGAGGGCGACGAGGCCGTCAAGTCCGTCACCTTCCGCAATAAGCAGCAGTCCTACGACCGTTTCGTGGAACTATTCCAGGACTCCGACCCGCGTCTGGTTGAGCAGACCAGCAAGGACGCCTTCCCGGCGGCCTTCCACGTCCGGCTGGAGGATCCGACCGACACCGCCCCGATCGACGCGGTGCGCGATAACCCGGTCGTCCAGGACGTCGTCGATCAGGGCGAGGACCTGCAGGCAGCGACCCGCAACCTGGACTCCATCCGTAACGCGGCGTTCTTCGTCGCCGCTGTGCAGGCGGTGGCCGCGATCTTCCTGATCGTGAACATGGTGCAGATCGCGGCATACTCCCGCCGGGAGGAAATCAGCATCATGCGCATGGTGGGCGCGTCCCGTTGGTACACCCAGGCACCGTTCGTGCTGGAGGCCATCATCGGCGCGGTGATCGGTGCGGTCATCGCGGTGGGCGGAATGCTCGCCGGCAAGGCGCTGGTCGTGGACAAGGCGCTGGACTCGGTCTACCGGGCCAACCTGGTTGCGAAGATCACCACCGCCGATATCTGGCTGATGGCCCCGATCCTCGTCATCATCGGTGCCGCGGTGGCGGCGATCACCGCGCAGATCACGCTGCGCTGGTACGTCAAGAACTAGCGTTTTGTTTGGCGGGGCTGGCTGATGGGGGATCGGCTGGCCCTTCTGCTTCCTCTTAGCTGGGCGCATTCGTCCTCGGCTCGACTGCTTTGCCGGAAGCACGGCTGGTAACGTGTGAGCAATCATGGCTAAGAAGAGCACCCCGGTGGACTCCGGGAAATCGAAGGGGAAGAAGGCCTCCGCACCACGTGGCGGGGGCCCGGCTGTCATTGCCACCAACCGCAAGGCCCGCCACGACTATCACATCCTCGACACCTACGAGTGCGGCGTGGTGCTCGTCGGCACGGAGGTCAAGGCCCTGCGGGAGGGCAAGGCCAGCCTCGTGGACGCTTATGCCACCATCGATGCCGGCGAGGTCTGGCTGCGGGGGCTTCACATCCCGGAGTACTCCCGCGGCAACTACTGGAACCACACCCCGCGTCGCGTGCGTAAGCTGCTGCTGCACCGCCGCGAGATCGACTCGCTGATGGGCAAGGTCCGCGACGGCAACCACACGCTGGTTCCGCTGCAGCTGTACTTCGTCGACGGCAAGCTCAAGTGCGAGCTGGCCCTGGCCCGCGGTAAGCAGGACTACGACAAGCGCCAGGACATCAAGCGCCGCACCGAGGAGCGCGAAGTGGTCCGCGAGCTGGGGCGCAAGATCAAGGGGATGAAGGGCTAGGCGCCGCTGGCGTCGGGACGAAAAGGAGAACAGCCGTGGAACATTGGCGGCTTACTCACCCGAGCCTGGGGTTGATTGAGGTCTGCGTCGGTCAGCCGGCCGAGCTCCGGCGCGTTGACCCGGGGTTCCCGCTGCCTACGAAGGACGACGCCCAATCTGACGCGGTGGCCAGCTCCGGCGGCTTTTTCGATCTGGAAGCACCAGACGGTGGGGCAAAGATTGAGGTGGGGGAGCTGCCCGCACCGCGGCCTGCTCCGCAGCGACCTGCTTCCCTCGCGGAAGGGGAGAAAGGAAGCCCTGATGGTGGGGTACGGGGAAAGATCGCCGAGAAGTGGCAGTCATTTCTCGAATACGAGGCGCCTCCCGTGGTCGTGCTCCAGCACGGTGTGCCCGTCTATCGGGAACGCAGCCTGAGCCAACGAAAGGTCCGGCTGGCGCCGGCGGGGAGAGCCCCCAAACAGATGGCCGACGGCGAGTTCTCCGATGTTCTGGACCCAGGGGTATCCGCGGCTCCCGCGATGCTGAAGTTGGACACCGCGGTTTTCGACCGGCACCTCCTCCAGGTCGGGGTGAAAACCAAGGATTCTTTTATTTTTTTCGACCCGCCGGCGGGCACTCCAGCTGCAAAGCGTGCCGCGAAGATGGAGGCTTCGCCTGTCCGGCGCTGGCTCTATCCGCTGCTCGGCGGGCTCGGTAAGAGTGGTTGGGCGATCCTGGCCGTTCTCCTGGCCCCGGTTGTGACCAAGTTCTTGGTGTGGCTGATCGGGCTGATTCTCACGCCCATCATCGCCGTCATTGAGTTCCTGCTGGGGCTGTTGCCAGATATTGACTGGCCGGAGATCCGCTGGCCAAAGATTCCGTGGCCGGACATCAACTGGCCCACCATCCCATGGCCCGAGATTAACTTTCCCAGCCTGCCGAGCCTTCCCGAGTTGCCAGACTGGCTCGTCTGGCTGCTGGACCACCCGAAGTTCTGGGTGCCCATCGTGATGGGAGCCGTCGTAGGAATCATCGCGGTGCGCAACGCTCGACGGTCGCAGAAGGAAAAGCTGCACTGGCAGCGGCAAAAGATGGCAACGGCATTGAACGCGCTTTACGAAAAGCGAAAAATGCAGTAATCTGAACCATCCTGCTGAGACGCAACTTCCGCAGCAGGCTTGTATGGGGCCGACATGGTTTCGACTTCGTGCATTGAGCTAGGGGAAGCGTGCCGGTGAAGGCAGATGACCACCGTAAGCGTCGCTGCGATTTCTAAGCGCCGAGAACACTCAGCGCGACTACGCCCTCGCTGCCTAATTCAGCGACCGCGTGTCTGTCGGCCTAAGCTAGCCTCTGGCTTAGCATCCGGCATCGTTTAAAGAGGCTTGCTGTGCAGCTAGGTCACTCGAGCTGCATGGGACACTTGAGAGTGACTGGGCTCATCGTCCGGGCTGGTTCGCGTGACCCGGAGAGCCGAGCAGAGATGACAGCGAACTGCGCACGGAGAAGCCCTGGCGAAGTCGCGAAGGACGCGGGTTCAATTCCCGCCGGCTCCACGATTGGCTTTACCCCTGGTCACAGTGACCAGGGGTTTTGCCGTTCCTGCGCGGTTATATTGGTGAATACTCTGATGGGGCCTGCCTCATATTTCGGCGCTGCGGGGGCGGCCCGCCTTCAATCCAGGGAGCCATAGCCTTCGGGCTTGACCACGCGCGGCCAGCCGATTCCAGACTTGGAGATGGTGAATGGCCCGGAGTGGAGAACCTGACCCTCTTCGTCGAAGAAGGTTCCGGTTACGGGGTAGGAGGGGCCATAGTACTGCCCATCGTCCGGGTCGTTGTATGTCGCGACCGATTTGAGCCGGCCATTGGGGTAAAACTCGCAGCCGTAGACCAGCCCCCTGCGCTGGAACGTCCCAACCTTCTTCGGCGTGCCGTCCTCGTAGTATTCGATGCCGTAACCCTTGCGGTAGACGTGCCCCGTCTGCGGATCGGTGGTCGTACCACCGAAATATTTGAGCTCGCCGCTGTCGTAAAAAATCTCGCCGCGCATGTCTTCTCCTTGATGTTGATCGGCTGGAAACAACATAAAAAGAAGACTCATCGTTCAAGCTGGAGCACCTTGCACGTCGGTAGGTTGCTGAAGGGTCGTCGAGCTTGTCTCTCGCCTTCTCTTTATGAATGGCTCCAGGTTAGCAGCCCGGTGGCTGGCCCTCGGTGAAAAGTTTTCGCGCTCGCGCATATCCGATGATCGAGACGATTGGACTCGACGTAGGCGAGCCCGGGTGGAAAAGCCCCGAATGGGGTTAGTCGGTAGTAGGTGTAGGCGGCTCAAGGTGGCCCCATTCGTCACTGGGTATCAGATGTGAAAACATTAAGAATGTAGTGGCGAATATCCTGGCCCGTACAGAGCGAACCAGCGCCGCTTCCTTTTGAGAGGAGTAGAAATGGGCCGGCTACATCGGTCTTGGGCAGCAATTCTGGTCGCACTGTTGGCCACCATCGGGTTGTCGGGGGGTGTAGGGCACGCGGCCGAGGTCAACTCGTGGGAGGAAATAATTGCCACGGTTGATGCCCTCGATGCGGGTGGTTCTGCGGAGCTGTCAATCGCGTCGGACATCGAAGCGCAGGAGGACACGCAACCGCTGACGGTGCGTGAAGGAAGGACGCTCACTCTCACGGGCAGCGGACAGCTGAACGGCCCCGGTGCCCCGTTGATCACGGTGGAAAAGGGGGGATCGCTGACCCTGGCGGGACCCACATTCCGCGGCGTGCAGTTTGCCGTCGCCGGTGACCTGAATTTCAACGCTGGCGCGATTCGGGATACTAAGGTCACCGGGCCAGTGATCTTCGTCGACGGTGGGTCGCTGATCATCGGAGGAACGGCGGATTTTTCGCAGAACTCCGTTGCTGATGAGACGGGCGAGCTGAACCCGGCCGGGGTGGAAAAGGAAAAATACGCCCCTATCACTGCATATAACGGCACTGTTCGCGTCGAGGGCGGGACGCTCACCGATAACTCGGGGCTGCGTTATGGCGGTGTGATTGGCCTGTGGGCGCGTGATGGCGAAAAACCGAGCTTCGAGATGACGGGCGGCACGCTGCAGGGCAACAAAGTCAGTCATCCGAAGTACAACGGCCGCGGTGGTGCCGTGTATGGTGACGGCGCTGTGGTGGCCATGTCCGGCGGCTCCCTGAAAGAGAACACGACGGAGCAGGGTGCGGCTCTTGCCTTCATCGATAGCGATGTCACGATGTCAGGCGGAGTTCTTGTCCAAGGCAATAACAACGGCGACTACAAGGGTTTTGGCGGTGGCCTATTCCAGCATGGTGGCACGCTGAAGATCCAGGGTGCGACGTTTAAGGAGAACGTGTCCACCAGTGATGGTGGCGCGATCTACACGGAAGGGGACGCCAAGGTTGATATCACCGGGGCCGAGATCACGTCGAATACTGCTGCGAGGTCGGGCGGCGGCATCGCCTTTATGGGAACCACCAAGGCCACCCTCTACGCTGCGGATTTGAGAGATAATACCTCGACCGGCTTCTGGGGCGGCGGGGCGATGTATAACGACACCAAGACCGAGGTGAGGATTTACAACGGCCTGATCCGCGACAACGTCATCAAGCCTGGGTTCCTGGTTCAGGCCGGGAACCACCCGGTGAGCGCCCAGGGCGGCGGCGTGTGGAACTGCCCCACGGGCTCGACGGTCATGCACGTCAACCGCGGCGTGGCGATCTTCGATAACGTGGCCCCCAACGTGGTTGGAGGTAAGAACGCTGGTGCGGGCGATGATTTCGCGAGCATCATTAAGCACAAGTTCGGCGAGCCTGTGGAAGGTCACTCGGTCGTGGTTACCGACCGGATGCTCGGCGGCAGCCCACGCCAGTGGTTCCAGGATGGCTCGATCTACAGCATCCACAGCAACTGGTCGGAAGAGGGGAAGGTTCCGCGCTATTCCGAGGAAGGGCCGAATACGGCGATCGAGTCGAACAAGGAAGTCACCGAGAATATCGCTTTCAAGTCCGTGCCAAGTGAGGATGCCAAGGCGATTGCGGAGCGCCTCGCAACGGTGCGGATCGTTGAAAACACCGCGACGGGTACTGGAATTTCGGGAGCAGGTATTGCCAATAACGGCAAGCTGACCTTCGGCGAACCCGACCCCTGGACCGTCAAAGTGGCTAAGACCTGGGTTAATGATGAGCCAACCGAGCGCCCGGAGGACCTCTTCTTGGATGTCAAGCTCGGGGACAAGGTTCTGGAAACCGTGAAGCTCGACAAGGCCAATGGTTGGGAAGCCGAGCTCAGCAACTACCCGGATCCGAAGACTCTGATCGATGCCAAGACGGGGGAGACCATCCCGTTGACCTTCGTCGAGCACGCAGTCGATGGTTACATGTCCCACACCCCTGTGGTGACCTTCAACGAGGCCACCCGGACGTATGAGGTTGCACTGCGCAACGAGCCGCCGACGTCGATCGACGTTCGGAAAGAATGGTCCGGCGACGCGGAGGAAGACCGGCCCGAGGCTATCGTCGTGCAGCTGCTGGCCGACGGCGAGGAGACCGGGAAAACTCTTGAGCTGACCGCCGAAGATGGCTGGCACGGGAAGTTCGAGGGGCTGCCGAAATATAAGACGGTGGATGAACAGCGGACCGAAATCAAGTACTCGGTGCTCGAGGTCGACGTCCCTGGTTATGAGTCCTCTGTCAGCGGTGACGCGGAGAGCGGCTTCGTGCTGAAGAACTCGAAGGATGTGCCACCGCCCACGGAGACGACCGAGGTGCCACCTCCAACGGAGACGACGGACGTCCCACCAACGGAGACGACGGATGTGCCACCGACGGAGACCACGGACGTCCCACCGACGGAGACCACGGACGTCCCACCGACGGAAACGACGGACGTCCCACCAACGGAGACCACGGACATGCCGCCGACGGAGACGACGGACGTCCCACCAACGGAGACCACGGACGTGCCGCCGACGGAGACCACGACCGTGCCGCCGACGGAGACCACGACCGTGCCGCCGACGGAGACCACGACCGTGCCGCCGACCACGGATAAGCCTCTGGCTCGGACCGGTGTCGCGGTTAGCGGCCTGGTGGGAGCGGGAGTGCTTCTACTTGGCGCGGGAGCCCTGGTGCTCGCACGCCGTCGCGGATAACTAAGTTTGGGCTGGCTCCACAAAAGTGGGGCCAGCCCGTTCCTGCGTGGAGGGCTGCTCGCGCAGCTATACGGCTGTATGCGCCATCGGGAGCGCTACCTAATGCGCCGCCGAGCGGGGAGGAATGGGGGAATTGCCGTTCAGGGCTCTGGGGTGCTGTGAGGAAGTTCCTGGGGGTATTCCCAAAAGAAGCTGCCTGAAATTAAAGCAAGCGTGAAGTTTCCGTGTTTACGATTAGATGGTGACTTGTCACGCCTGTTATTGAGATCACTTTTGGGATTAACTCCTTTTTGGATGAGCTGCGATGAGCTAGGAGAAAATAGAGCTGCCCGCATGGCTTGAGCTGGAAAAATAGCCCGTTTTATCGAGTCGTATAACCTTATTGAGATTCCCTTAAAATCGATATAGTGACGGGTTGCACATTATGGTTGTCTTGTTTTTGAGGCTTAGTGGAATTTATTTTCCGTGTTATTCTCGGGTTCCCGAGGGCGCATTTCATCTCATTGTTGTGCGATTCATAGCGTTCTATGAACTTCCTTTTGCTCCGCATAGGTACTGCGGTTAGTGGGCGAGTGGAAGCCGAACCCTCGTTGAGCTGAAAGAAACGCCACCATGATTTGGGTTCACCTACTGATCGTCCTCGCGGCCATTGTGCTCGGCGCGCGGTACGGTTCCATCGCGATCGGTGCTGCCGGTGGCCTCGGTGTAATCGCCTTGGCGATCGCTGGCGCGCCGGTAACGGGGGAGGACATTCCCTTCGACGTCATCGGCATCATCATGTCCGTCATCGCTGCCATCGCTGCGATGCAGGCTGCCGGCGGCATGGACTGGCTCGTCGCGCAGACCGATAAGCTGCTGCGTAAGCAGCCGAAGCGAATTACGCTCTTCGCTCCGATGGTCACCTATTTCCTGACGCTTTTCGCGGGCACCGGGCACACCGCCTTCGCCGCTTTGCCGGTGGTCACGGAGGTCGCCAAGGAAAACGAGATTCGCCCATCGCGGCCGTTGTCGATCGCGGTCGTGGCCTCGCAGATGGCTATCACCGCCAGCCCGATTTCCGCGGCCGTAGTGTTCCTGGCCTCCATCCTGGAGCCGATGGGGGTGGGGTACCTGACGTTGCTTGGGATCGCGATTCCTTCGACGTTCCTCGCGGTCATTGTCACCAGCTTTGTTGCCAACTGGCTTGGCACTCCGCTTTCGGAGGATCCCGTCTACCTGGAGCGTAAGGAAAAGGGGTTGGTGAAATTCCGGGGAAAGGTGCAGTACACCGAGAAGCCGGGCGCTAAGGCTTCGGTGTTGATCTTCCTACTCGCCATCGTCGCAGTGGTCAGCTACGCGGCGCTGATCTCGGATAACCTGCAGGTTATTGTCGACCCGACCCTGCCGCGCACCGAGGCGATCATGTCGATCATGCTTGCCGCGGCGATGGTTATCACCGTGTTCTGCCGAGTCGAGCCGGGGCGGATTCTGGAGATGGCAACTTTCCGCTCCGGGATGTCCGCCTGCGTGTGTGTCCTCGGTGTGGCCTGGTTGGGGACGACTTTCGTGAATGCTCATCTCGACGAGATCACGGATGCTGCCGGGGCGACCCTCAGCACCAAGCCGTGGCTGCTGGCCGTGGTTCTCTTCTTCGCGGCGGCCCTGCTGTACTCACAGGCTGCGACGGCAAAGGCGCTGATGCCCACGGCGCTGGCGCTTGGAGTTGGCCCGGTTGCTGCTATCGCTGCTTTCCCGGCCGTGTCCGCGCTTTTCGTGCTGCCGACCTACCCGACGCTGCTCGCGGCGGTCGAGATGGATGACACCGGCTCGACGCGGGTGGGTAAGGCGGTCTTCAACCACCCGTTCATGATCCCGGGTGTGGTGAATATTGTTCTTGCGGTGGCTTTCGGATTCCTTTTTGGGTCTTTGCTGATCTAGCTCCACGTTATTGCTGAGGGGAAAGTCGCCCTGATTCACTGTCGAGCCCGATATGGTTTCGGAGGGCAAAGGCAAAAGTCTGTTAGCGTGGATTTATGACTAACACCGCTAAGAGCAATGTTCTGAAGTCGCTGACCGCTGCCGTTGCCGCCCCGGCTCTACTGCTGGGTGTGGCAGCGTGTGGTGACTCCGGCGAGGAGACGGTCAACAATGCCACCGAGCAGGCAGGCGACGCTGCTAGCTCCGCGACCGAGAAGGCTGGCGACGCGGTGGATTCCGCGAAGGCGGACGAGTCCACGGCCACGACGGATGCCGCTGATGAGAACTCTGACCTGAGCCAGCCGAAGATTCTGCTCGATGGCAAGCCTGTTGACGGCGAGTTCGCCCCCGTGAAGGTTGAGCGTGACACGGACGACGGTAAGCAGGAGCTGAAGTACGAGGCTGGCGATGGGGCTACCGAGCTCGACGTTGAGATCATCGAGGGGGACAACCCGACCCTCGACGGGCTCAGCCTCAATGTCGACGGCAAGGAGTGGGAGACCTCCGACCAGCAGGAGCGTGACGCTAAGGTCGTCAAGACCGGTGATCGCTACGTCGTCAGCACTGAGGTCCACGAGGACGACAACGAGCAGAGCACCGCTTCCGTGAAGGTCACTTTCGACGCTAAGCAGTAGTCGATTACCTCCCCAATGCAGCGCACCTTTCAGTAGAGGGCGAGGTAGGGGAGAAGCAGTCGGCAACGCAAAAAGGTCGGCCCCACCGTGATGGTGGCGCCGACCTTTTGTGGGTTAAGTAGCAAAAAGTGTGTCTGCTCGGCGTGTCGCCGGGTGGGCCCTTTTTATCTCATGGGCCCTTTCCGGATTCCTATGTTGTGTTGGTATTCGGTTGGG
>NZ_JASODY010000082.1:0-296 GCF_030212265.1 Corynebacterium sp. UMB9976 | reverse complement strand
AAGGGCGCCCCGGCACGCGCAGCGTGGCAGCCAGTTCCAGGCGAACAAATGGCAACCATGCTCGCCGCGCTCAGCGTTTCGGTCGCGCGCGATGGTGGCGGTGTTCTCATCATTGTGCCGGACGCACGCACACAGGCGCGCTTTGAGAGCGCTTTTCGCGAGCTTATTTCTGCCCGTCAGCTCACTCTTCTCGGGGCTGGCCTCGGTCCCGAGTCCCGCTATCGCCGCTACCTGGATATCCTGCACGGCCAGGGGCGCATAGTCGTCGGCACGCGTTCGGCAGCGTACGCGCCAGT
>NZ_JASODY010000081.1:0-298 GCF_030212265.1 Corynebacterium sp. UMB9976 | reverse complement strand
CTTTTCGCCCATCAGCAATGCGCGAAGTTCTTCTGCTGTTGTTGCTGACTTCAGCTGTTCAGCAACGGAATCATCGCTCAGTACGTGGGTCAGCTGGCGTAGCAGGCCCAGATGTTCATCCGAGCTGGCAGCAATACCGATTGCCACGTACGCTACCTGACCGTCACCCCAGGTGACGCCTTCCGGGAACTGAAATACCTGAACGCCGGTTTTCAGCACCTGATCGCGGGTGTCGGTAGTGCCGTGTGGAATAGCAATACCATTGCCGAGGAACGTTGAGGTTTGCTGTTCGCGCGCC
>NZ_JASODY010000080.1:0-298 GCF_030212265.1 Corynebacterium sp. UMB9976 | reverse complement strand
AACCTTCGCGACTACCAGCTGCACTACCTGTACATCCTCAACGACCTCACCATCACCAGCTCCGCCGAATGGCCGATGGAGCCACACGATGCGGTGGTTGAACCAGGTAAAACCGTTGTCGTCTGGGTCAAGAACGGCCCTAACGACAACCTCACCGCGGAAGACTTCGCGAAGAACTACGGCGTCAACGTTGAGGACCTCACCCTCGTAGAAGTACACTCCGCCGGCATGGCCAACGGCGGCCCTCGCTGCATGGAGCTGCGCACCCGCACCGGTGAAAAAGTCCACCGCGTCAACT
>NZ_JASODY010000079.1:0-304 GCF_030212265.1 Corynebacterium sp. UMB9976 | reverse complement strand
GAATATTATCCGCTTGCAACCGTTGCATTTTTCTTACGAAAAAGGCCGCAGAGTTTCCCCCTGCGGCCTGATCCGGGCGCAAATTGCCATTACGGCAGCCTGACGCCCGCATGACACGTTACTTCCGCTTATTCAGCCAGTTCACGATCATACTGGCAAGAATGCCAGCAATGACCGGAGCCGCTAAATCATGCCAGAAGGCCATGCCCAGTTCTGCGAGCGTCATATAGCCGCCTGTGTTGTAATGACAACGTTTCGCGGCTATTCTTGAGTTGTTCAGGTTCAAGAATGGCCCCCGTGATGT
>NZ_JASODY010000078.1:0-310 GCF_030212265.1 Corynebacterium sp. UMB9976 | reverse complement strand
GAGGACGTCATCGGTTTCAGTGACGGTTCGCCCCGGACGGTGCAGGTAACGCGCGCCAACCTCGTACTCTTCGAACCACAGTCCGCGCTGCACGACGTCGCGGGTGACTTCGGTTGCGTTGTTGTCAGCCATTTTTACAGCCCCAATCCGCGTGCGATCAGCATGAGCTGCACTTCTGTGGTGCCCTCGCCAATCTCCAGGATCTTGGAGTCGCGGTAGTGGCGTGCCACGCGGTACTCGTTCATGAATCCGTAGCCGCCGAAAATCTGCGTCGCGTCGCGCGCGTTGTCCATCGCAGCCTCCGAGGCAA
>NZ_JASODY010000077.1:0-311 GCF_030212265.1 Corynebacterium sp. UMB9976 | reverse complement strand
TTATAGGCCAGATTACCGTTGCGGCTCCAGACGCCCGCGCCCAGGCCATATTGCGTATCGTTCGCCAGCTCCAGCGCTTCTTCCATCGTTTTGAAGGTGGTCACCGCCAGCACCGGGCCAAAAATCTCCTCCTGGAACACCCGCATATTGTTCTGACCAAACAGAATCGTCGGTTCGAGGTAGTAGCCGTCTTTCAGTTCGCCTTCCAGCAGCTTACGTCGCCCGCCGGTGAGCACATCAGCGCCCTCTTTTTTACCGATATCACTGTAGTTGAGGATGGTTTCCAGTTGCCCGTAAGAAACCTGCGCGCC
>NZ_JASODY010000076.1:0-312 GCF_030212265.1 Corynebacterium sp. UMB9976 | reverse complement strand
AGCGTAACGACCCGTAGCCACGCTACTTTGCGGGAAACAGTGTTTGTTGTCATAACAGATTATCGGGTGAGTTGCGAAAAAGTGATGAAATGATCTTAAAACGGTTAATGATGTGAATACAATGCATTTGTGATCTGGATCGCATTTCCATCTCTCTGACGGTTGTTCTGTCACGCATCAGAGAGTTGTTAACATCACATTTTAATGACGATCAGGAAGGGGGCCTGTTCTTCTTTTACTTGAGGTGCAATATTACGAACGGGAAAATCATCAGGAAGAGATATGTAATTGCTGATGCTTACTGGCGTAACC
>NZ_JASODY010000075.1:0-316 GCF_030212265.1 Corynebacterium sp. UMB9976 | reverse complement strand
GTTTTAGCAAATGTAATGGCAGGATTAGATAGTACGATTATTAATACCGCGATTCCCGCCATTATTGCGGACTTACATGGAATCCAATTTATGGGCTGGATTATTGCAATTATGCTCTTAGGGATGTCAGTTTCAACCCCAATTTGGACCAAAGTCGGTGAAAAAATTGGTAATAAAGCCACCTTTGAATTGTCGTTGCTCTTTTTTGTTTTAGGCTCTCTATTTCAAGGATTGGCTGATAATATGTATTTCTTCCTTTTGGCACGTGCTTTAATGGGGATCGGTGCTGGAGGAATGGGATCGCTGCCTTATATTA
>NZ_JASODY010000074.1:0-318 GCF_030212265.1 Corynebacterium sp. UMB9976 | reverse complement strand
TCCGGAGGGTGCTAAGCCGGGTGACAAGATCACTGTTCCGGTTGTTGTGACTTACCCGGATGGTTCTACGGACACCGTTGAGGTCACCGTTACGGTTGAGCAGCCGGATGCACCTGCAGCTAAGGACAATGAGAACTTCGATCCTAAGTACGAGGATGGTTCTGGTAAGCCGGGTGAGGATGCTAAGGTTCCTGCTCCTAACTTCAAGGACAAGGACGGCAATGACACTAAGGCTCCTGAGGGCACGACCTTCAAGCCGGGTGAGAACGCACCGGAAGGTGTGAAGGTTGATCCGAACACTGGTGAGATCACTGTTCC
>NZ_JASODY010000007.1:0-95768 GCF_030212265.1 Corynebacterium sp. UMB9976 | reverse complement strand
CACCCTGACCCGAAACGAGAACCAAGCCGACCACGAAACAGGACGACCAGCCCTCTACGACAACGCTATCGACACCGGCTACACCCACTCAATCGGCATCCAAAAAGGCCAAATCTAACCCCCACGACACGCCGGGCCAGACACACTTTTTGACCCTTAACCCGGAAGACACATAGGAAAGCAAAAACCCCAAGCTCTTCGGAGCTTGGGGTTGATCTTGCGACCCTGACGAGACTTGAACTCGCGACCTCCGCCGTGACAGGGCGGCGCGCTAACCAACTGCGCCACAGGGCCGTACTCCCAACGGGATTCGAACCCGTGTTGCCGCCGTGAAAGGGCGGAGTCCTAGGCCACTAGACGATGGGAGCACGTTCAAAACGCATTTAAGCGTCTCAAACAGCTCGCTCAGTCTAACCCGCCCCCTACACAACAACCAAATTGCCGTGTGACGAAGGGCTTTATGACCACCGGGTTCGTCTCAACAAGATACTGCGCCGCGCGCTGCGACGCAATTCCTAGATGTGCGCCTCCAACCACTCAGCCACATCCGGCCACAGATGCCGGTGCTTCGCGCGGTAGAAACCCATGACTAGTTCGGGAACAGTAAAACCCCAGTTGCACTGGCTAGTGTGTTCGAAAAGAGCTTTCACTGTCTGCCCCTCACGCTATGCTCTCGACATCGACCGGACCCGACATCGCGGATTGAACACCTAAAGAAAGAAACCACATGAGAAAACTCGCGGCAATCACAGCATTAACTGCCCTCGCCCTCACGGGATGCGCCACCGCTGAAGAGGACCCAACACCCAACAGCACCACGTCGACAAGCAAGACAACCAGCACTAAGGCCACCAGCAGCCCGACGACAACAACCAGCCCCAGCACCGAGCCCGCAGCCACCTCAAAACCGACTCAAGCACCAGTAACCGAGCTCTACGTCGTCGAATGTCTCCCCGGAACTCCAGGCCCCTCACGCATGTCCGACGGAAGCACCCAATTCACGGACTACTGCGCCAACCAACCCGGCGCACAGGCTTACCGCGATGCAGAAGCAGCAGCCGGCTGGGATCCATCGAAAGTTCCCTTCGCAGACGGCGGCACCTGCCCGGCCTACAAGTGCGGATATGGGCATGATGAAAACGGCAACCCCAACCCGAGTAGCGGGGAGCTTCAATTTCAGCACGGCTGCGAACAGGGCTACATCGATCCGTCAGAATGTGCCGCGGCGGGGTATTAGAACTGCCTAAGTCATCGGTCCTTAACTGGCCATTAGCCTGACAAAGATGTCGAGTACCGGAGGCACAGATAAGAAATCCCCGGCCTTATGAAGACCGGGGAAATTCAGATTGTGGGCCCTGTGGGGCTCGAACCCACGACCTACGGATTAAAAGTCCGGAGCTCTACCAACTGAGCTAAAGGCCCACGCGCACAATCGCACGCACACAAGCCACGCTTGCGGAACACAGCTTACCCCATGCCGAGGCGCGAAAAACAAATAACCCGCCCCGGCGGAAACCGGGACGGGTTAGGTGCGCGAGATGGCTACAGATTAGCCCTTCATGCTGCCCTTCTCCGCCAGGTTGATGTGGAAATCAAAGGCGGTACGCAGGTCGTGCGGAGTCTGTAGGCCAGCGCCCTTGGACTTCGCGCGCTCGAAGTACTCCTCCAGCAGCGGCTGGTAATCCGGGTGAGCGATCTCGATCATCTTCTTCGCACGCTCACGCGGAGCCAGGCCACGCAGGTCGGCGTAGCCACGCTCGGTGATGATGACCATCGAATCGTGCTCGGTGTGGTCGATGTGGGACGCGAAAGGAACGATCGTGGAGATCGCGCCGTCCTTGGCGATCGTGCCGGAGATGAAGGTCGACAGGAAGGCGTTACGGGTGAAGTCACCGGAACCGCCGATGCCGTTCATGATGCGGGAGCCGGAGACGTTCGTGGAGTTCACGTTGCCGTAGATGTCCGCCTCAATCATGCCGTTCGAAGCGACCAGACCCACGCGGCGGATAACCTCCGGGCTGTTGGAAATCTGCTGCGGACGCAGGATGATGTGCTCACGGTACTTCTTTGCACCGTCGTTCATCTTGTCCGCGTACTCCGGGGAGAGCGCGAAGGAGGTTGCGGAAGCAACAGTCATCTTGCCCGCGTCGATCAGGTCGAGCATGCCGTCCTGAATGACCTCGGTGTAGGCCTGGATGTTCTCGAACTTAGAGTCCAGCAGGCCCGCCATCACTGCGTTCGGGACGTTACCCACGCCGGACTGCATGATGTAGCCGTCGTAGGTGAGACGACCTGCCTTGACCTCACCCTCGAGCAGGTCGAGGAAGTGGCCGGCGATCTTCTCGGACACCTCGTCGGCCGGCTTGAACGGCGCGTTACGGTCCGTGGCGTTAGTCTCTACGACTGCGACGACCTTCTCCTTGTCCACCGGGATATAGGTGGTACCGATGCGGTCACCGGGGTTGTTGATCGGGATCGGGGTGCGGTGTGGCAGGTGGCCAGGCATCCAGATGTCGTGCATGCCCTCGAGATCCTCGGATTGCCACTCATTGACCTCGATGATGATCTTGTCGGCGGCTTCCATGTACTCGATGTTGTTACCGACCGCGGAGGACGGCACAATGTGGCCCTCCTCGGTGATGCGCACAGCCTCAATGATGGCAACATCGAACTTCCCGAAGAAGCCCTGCTCCACGAACATGCCCAGGTGGGAGAGGTGAATATCCTGGTACTTGATCTCACCCTCGTTAATCTGCTTGCGCACGATCGGATCCGTGATGAACGGAGTGCGGTAGTTGATGGCATGAGCTTCGGCCAGCACGCCATCGCAGTCTGGGCCGGTGGAGGCGCCCGTGAACATATCGATGCGGAACTCGTCGCCGCGTTCGTGGGCCTCCTCAGCTCGCTTTGCGATAGCCGTCGGGAGACCCTTCGGGTAGCCGGCGCCAGTGAAGCCAGACATCCCCACCCGGTCGCCGTTGTTGACGAACTGTGCTGCCTCCTCGGCAGTCATCACCTTCGACTTCAGGTAGGCATTGGCGATGCGATCAGACATTATTCCTCCTCGGAGCGTAACTGAGCCAGAGCGCGCTGACCTGCACCAGAAGGACTATTGCGTAGCCGATCCGGGA
Source organism: Corynebacterium sp. UMB9976 (assembly GCF_030212265.1). Lineage (NCBI taxonomy): Bacteria > Bacillati > Actinomycetota > Actinomycetes > Mycobacteriales > Corynebacteriaceae > Corynebacterium > Corynebacterium sp. UMB9976. Next base: position 92,637 of record NZ_JASODY010000007.1, on the reverse strand, counting down.
CCCACAGAATTGCCCAACATCGTTGAACAAACCGCGATTTTTATTCCACAGGTGAAAGCTCTTGGCCTGTAAAACACATGCTACATAAATCGATTCTGAAGTGTGATCCACACACTTTTGGGCGACTAACTACCCCCTTTTTCGGTTCCCCCGACACCGGCGGACCGTCCCTGTCGCTGCATCACCGTCCGAAAGCACTTTGCTGCAGCCCGCCCCGCCTGGGAACATGGTCACCGTGACTAGCAGCATCGAAACCAAGCAGCAGGGCCTCAGCATCGGCACGCTGAACCTCGACAGCCCCGTCGTCCTCGCCCCGATGGCGGGCGTGACGAACGTGGCCTTCCGCACCCTCTGCCGCGAGCAGGAACGGGAGCGAATGGGCTCCGTCGCGGGCCTCTACGTCTGCGAGATGGTGACCGCCCGCGCGCTCGTGGAACGCAACCCCAAGACGCTCCACATGACCACCTTCGCGCCGGACGAGGACCCCCGCAGCCTGCAGCTGTACACCACCGATCCGAAGTACACCTACGAGGCAGCCAAGATGATCGTCGACGAGAACATGGCTGACCACATCGATATGAACTTCGGCTGCCCCATGCCCAAGGTCACCCGGCGCGGCGGTGGCGCGGCCCTGCCCTACAAGCGGCGCCTCTTCGGCAACATCGTCGCCGCCGCCGTCAAGGCCACAGAGGGGACGGACATTCCCGTCACCGTGAAGATGCGCATCGGGATTGACGACGAACACCGCACCCACCTTGATGCCGGACGCATCGCCGCCGACGAGGGTGCCGCCGCCGTCGCCCTCCACGGACGCACCGCCGCACAGCGTTATGCCGGCGACGCCGACTGGAGCGAGATCGCCCGCCTCGTGGAGCACATGGACGGCCGCGTGCCGGTGCTCGGCAACGGCGATATTTTCAAGGCCACCGACGCCCGCGCAATGATGGAGCAGACCGGCTGCGACGGCGTGGTCGTGGGCCGTGGCTGCCTGGGGCGGCCGTGGCTCTTCGCCGAGCTCTCCGCCGAGCTGCGCGGCCTGCCGGTGCCAGCTGAGCCACCCCTGGGCGAGGTGGCGCGCATCATCATGCGGCACGCTGAGCTCCTCGCCGAGCACGACGGCGAGGATCGCGCCTGCCGCGACCTGCGCAAGCACATGACCTGGTACATGCGTGGCTTCCCCGCCGGCGGCGACCTACGCCGCAGCCTCTCGAAGGTCAGCTCCCTGGCCGAGCTGCGCGAGGTACTCGATCCCATCTGGGACTCGGATGCTCTCGCCAACGACGCCGACGGCGCGCGCGGTCGGCAGGGTTCCCCCGCGAAGGTGCAGCTGCCGGATGGCTGGCTCAACGACCCTGAGGACGAGACCGTGCCGGTGGGTGCCGATATCGAGAACAGCGGCGGCTAGCCCATCAGCCACCAAAGCAGCATAAAGCGGGGCCCTCGTCGATACGAGGGCCCCGCTTCGTTCTGGGCGTTCTAGGACTCGCTGCCGTAAGCAGTCTCCGCGAACTTCGCGGACGCCAGGGCATCGTCCACGAGGTCTTCCGGCTTGCGGGTCACGTCCAGCTGGATCCCCAGCTCGTCGGAGTGCAGGCGCTCCAACAGCTCCAGCTGCGCCACCAGAAGCTCCTGCGGCATATCGCGGCCGATGCGGTGGCTCATGCGCTCCGAGAGCACATCGAAGGTGCCGTAGAGGTGCACGAAGAACGTGATGCCCTCCGCCTCGTTGAGCACCTCGCGGTGAGCCCGGGTCAGCGCCGGACAAGCAACCACGGTGGATTCCCCGGCGCGGCCGTGCTCACTCATCCAGTCGCGCACGCTCTCCAGCCAGTTGACGTACTTCGCCTTGCTGGGGACCTCACCGCGATCCAGAATGGCGAGGTTCTCCGCCGGGTGGAGATCATCTGCCTCCAGCACGGGCCGACCCGTGCGCTCCCCGATGATCCGGGCCAGAGTGGTTTTACCGGAACCACTGACCCCCATGATCACGAGGTGAATGGGGTTTTGTGGCTTGTCCTGGGTGGGCTGCGTCATAACCTCAATTATGCCTTAGAACGGCCCAACTCACCCACGGAACCCGCGAGCCGAATCCCTAGGCCCCGATCGCGCCGACTGCCTCTTCCACCTTGGTCTTCATCTCACCGGTCAGCGGGACGTAGCCCTTATCCGCGTAGTCGCCCTGCTGGTTGGCCAGCATCGTGTACAGCACGTTTTTCACCTTGTCGCGGGTCTCCTCCCCATAGCCCTTAGAGCAGACGACCTCGTAGGTGGTCAGCGCCAGCGGGTAGGTGCCCTCCGCAGCATCGGCGAACAGGGAGTCGGCGTCCACGATCATGTTCTTGCCCTTGCCCTGGTACTTCACGCTCTTAAGCGACTCGGTGACGGACGTGGAGGACGGCGCCACCGGGCCAAAGCCGAAGTCGACCTTCGCAGCCTTCAGCTGCGGGGCGGGCTTGGTGAACGGCGTGGCCGTGTAGGTGATGGAACCGTTTTCCGAGGCAGCGTGGTCAGCCACCCCGGCCGAACCGTTCGCGCCGAGGCCCACACCAGTTGGGAAGGACGTCCCCTGCGGCTTCCACGCCCCATCGGTTGCCGCTGCGAGGAAGCGCTGGAAGATCTCGGAGGTGCCGGACTGGTCGCCGCGGTACACCACCTTGATCGGGGTCTTCGGCAGCTTCACTCCCTCGTTAGCCTTCGCGATCCGGGGGTCGTCCCAGGACGTGACGTTGCCTGCGAAGATGCTCGCCACGACGCGGGCGGGCAGGTTGATCTCCTGGTCCACGCCATCCAGCCGGTAGGCCACTGCCACGGGGCTCAGCACCATCGGGATGTGCCAGGCGGTGTTGCCCTCGCAGCGCTTCTGGGCATCCTTCGTCGCGCGTTCGCTCAGTGGCACGTCGGTGCTCGCAAAATCCGCCTGTTTGCCAACAAACGCGGCCTTCCCCTTGGCCGAGCCCGTGGCCTGGTATTCCAGCTCAATCCCATCAGGGTGCAGCGCTGGGCCCACCGTGTCCTCGATGAACATCTTTTGGGACGTCGCCCCCGCGCCGCGGACCGTTCCCGAGACGTCCGCCATGGGGTACGGATTTTCTACCGCGGCGGTGGTGGAGTCACCGGATTGCGCCGGCGGGGCGTCACTACCGGAGCAGGCGGTCAAGGCGAGCCCACCGGCCAGCAGAGTGGCCAACGCGGCCGTGGTGCGTCGCGACCCCGGTGCGGCGATCAATGGCTTGTTCTTCAACATCTTCGAGGCAGCCTTTCACTAAGACTCCGCAATAGTTCTGCGGGGCTGGGAATTAATCTAATTCTCCACGATAAACCACATCGGTGTGGACGATCCCGAAGCCCAGTCCCTCGTAGGTCGCTACCGCCGGACCGTTATCGCCCTCGACGTAGAGTTCGACGGTTCCCACGCCTCGGTTCATCAGCTCGCCGATGCCGAGCATCGTGATCGCGGGCCCCAGTCCCTTGCCCCGGGCTTCGTCGGCGAGGCAGACCACATAAACCTCCCCAGCGCGCTCGCCTTCGGGTTTCTCCTGCTCCTCGGTGGGGATTTTCGTCCAGTGGAAGCCAGCACACCGCGGCCCGGCGGCGTCCTCATCCACCCCGCAGGTCCAGACCATCAGCACGCCGTTGGGATCGAACCACGCAGTATCGCGGGCGCTGCGCAGCTGATCAATATCCCAGCCACCCTGCTCCGGGTGCCAGGCGAAGGCCTCGTTGTTCACGCGGACCCATTCCTCGTCCACGAGCTCCTCTCCGAAGCGCTCGACGGCCTCGGGGTAGGTCAGCACCGTCAGCCCCTGGGATTCGACCTTCGAGGTGGCATCTTCTGCCCCGGCGCGGAACTGCTCGCCGCGGGCGCTTCCTGGGGAGGCGTCGACCGCCATCTTGTGCAGCTCACGAGTGCGGCGGGCATTCGCTGCCTCGGCCATCGCGCGAGCCGGTGCCAAATCCCCGTGCGCCCACGCGTCCAGGGGACCAGTCAGTCCCAAGTGCTCATTCGCCGCCGCGAGGAGCCCACGGGCGACACCCTGGCGACGCACATCGGGTACCACGGCCAGCTCGGCGGTCGGGTTCTCCCCGCTCACACTGGCGGTCACGGCGCCGTCCAGCGCCAGGACTCCCACCGCACGCTCGTCGGTCAGGGCCACGATGTGCTGGTGCCCGTGGTCCCCATCGATGCCCTTGAGGAAGGCTTCACTCAGCGCAGCCACCCCGTCGGCCTGTTCGACCTCCCGGAGCAGGGTGTGTACTGCGGCAACCACCTCCGGTTGAGCGTGAAGTTGCTCGTAGGCGTGGAAAGTGCAGGTCATAAAACTCGCTCCCGGAAAAATTCTGGTTCATCTCGCTTGGTGTTCTATCCACCCTACGCAAGCACCCAGACATGGGATTTCGCCATCGATACCCCACCGCCGCGGATCGGGTATGGCCCGCGCCCGTCGATGCGCCATAATGTTCTTCATGGCAAACCCGCAGATTTCGGCTGATTCCTCCCCAGCACCGCGCCCCCGGCGCCGCCTGTGGAAGGTTCTCGCCGGTCTTCTGGTCGCATCCCTCGCACTCACGCTCACGGACTCCCTCATCGCCGCCCGCACGGAGGCGAAGATCTCCCAGCAGCTCTACGAGGGCTCACAGCTGCCCAAGCCGCCGGATGTCATGCTCGCGGGCTTCCCCTACGTCACCCAGGCGCTCACCAAGGAACTGGAGGCCGTGACGGTCACCGCCAAGGACGTCCCCATCGCCGGATTCGGCGACGTCACCGTCCACTCCTCAGCCCAGTACGTCGACGTCACCGGCTCCCAGATCTTCACCGGCGATATTCACGACGCTCCTGCGCGCAAGGTCTTCCACCGCCTCCAGCTGGGCGTCGTCCCCCTGGGAAAGCTGATGGGCATCCCCGACCTGGACGTCTCGAATAAGGCAGACATCTCCCCGCGCGGCGGGTGGGAAACCGAAGCGATCTTCCGCGGCACCCCGAAGGGCTTCCGTGCCCCCGCGATCGTCGAGATGAAGGTCCGCATCAAGCGCGGCGACGTCTACCTGCGCCCCGTCACCGTCATCGAGGGACCGGTGGACAGGAAGGAAGGCGCGGAGATCGTCCCCGCTGATCAGCTGGACGAGGCGACCACCGCGGCGCTGATGGACGGCTTCCGGCTCAAGATCGAGAAGGACTCCATCCCTTTCCCCGGGATCCCGATGCGCGTCTACGTGGGAGGGGGCTCGGTGTTCATCGAGGCGGAGGACTACTACACCACCGTCAGCATCGAGGATCTCACCCCTCCGACCCGTCCCCTCACGGAAGAGCAACGGCCGTCCCTATAGAGTGGAGGCCATGAGTTCCGATAAGGCTAATAATCAGTCTCCTGACCAGGGTGCCAACACCCCGGCAGAAAGCACCAACTCCGGCCCGAAGCTGGACGGCAACGAGGCCGTGAACCTCGCCGCCGAGCAGTCGAAGAGCACGGCGGATAAGAACCTGCCAGTCTTCGGCGACCTCCCGATCCCGGAGGACACCGCCAACCTGCGCTTCGGCCCGAACCTGCATGACGGCCTGCTCGCACTCCTGCCGCTGGTCGGCGTGTGGCGTGGCCGAGGCCAGGCTGCGCAGCCGGGCGAGGAGGAGTTCACCTTCGGCCAGCAGCTGAGCATCTTCCACGATGGCGAGAACCGCCTGGGCTTCGAGTCCCGCACTTGGAAGATCAACCCGCCTGCCGCAGAGGGCGCTGAGGCGGAAGGTGACGAGGCTAGCGCTGAGGCTGCGGGCGAGGCCGAGGTCGGCGAGCTGCTGCGCCGCGAGGCCGGCTTCTGGCGCATCGACAACGATGACAACATCGAGCTGCTCATCGCCCACTCCGACGGCATGATCGAGCTGATGTACGGCAAGCCGCTCACCGAGCGCGCCTGGCAGCTGGAGAGCGCTTCCACCCTGGCTACCGAAACCGGCCCGAGCGCCCTGGGCCCCGGCAAGCGTCTCTACGGCCTCATGCCGAACAACGACCTGGGCTGGGTCGACGAGCGCCTCATCGACGGCGAGATGGTGCCGTGGATGTCCGCGCAGCTCAAGCGGGTGCGCGGCTAGCTCTGCGCCTGGCTAGCGCCGTGCCTAGCTAGGCCTGCGCGGTGACGGCCTCCGCGATCAGGGCCTCGAGCTCATCCGCGAAGGCCGGCCGCGGCATTGGCTGGCCGTCGATGGCTGTGACGCGCGCCTGGATCCGCACCGAGGACACCAGCCACACCCCGGCTGCGGTGCGCAGATCCTCATCGGTGAGCTGCTCTTCAGCCACCGGCCAGCCGCGCTCCGCGGCGAGCCGGAACACCGCAGCCTGCGACGTGCCCGGGAGGATCCCCGTGTGGGGGCAGGGGGTCAGCAGCTGTGGTTTACCGCCGCCCTCGGACTCGCGGGCGATGATCACGCTGCTCGTCGGACCTTCCAGAACAGTGCCTTCTTCGCTGAAGAAGATGACGTCGTCGAAGCCTGCCTTCTTCGCTGCGCGTAGTGCTGCCATGTTCGCCGCATAAGAGAGAGTCTTCGCGCCGATCAGCGCCCACGGCGAGCGATCCGAAATATCGAGGCTGAAGCCGCGTTCGGCGGTCATGACGCTGACGCCCTCGCGGCGGGCTTTGAGCTGTGCCTCGCCCACCGGGGTCACCGTGATCCACCCGGTGGGTTCACCGCCCGATTCGCGACCACGCGAGTAGACCCAGCGCAGCGCCGCTTCGTGCTGCTCCGGGTAGACGCGAGCGAACTCGCTGACCGCCAGCTCGGTGGCCGCGGTCCAGCGCTGAATGTCCGGCTCCGGCAGCTCCAGCATCGCCGCGCTCGATTGGAAACGGGAGGCGTGGCGGTCCATGTTGCGCACCACGTCCTCGCGCAGGATCAGGGTTTCGAAGACGCCATCTCCGCGGATTGCCGCGAGGTCGTCGGCATAGAGGAACGGCTGTTCAGCGTCCCAAACCCGGGGTTCCGGGGCACCGAGAACATCAATGACAATCGCCATAGCTACTCCTTTGTCGTCAAGCCACCTCAGCAACCGGCTAGCCCCTTCGTTCCGAAGGCAGCATGCGCGGGCGCGCTGGGCTCAAGCCGGGACTCACTCCAAGAATATGCCCTGGTCGATGACCGTGGCGATTCCCTACTAGCATCGGGGTAACTAACGAGCGCAGAAAGGTTGTTTTCCCTTCATGACCACCCCCAGCTCTCCCCTGTTGAGCCACGTCCCTGGAGCCAGCGCGACCAATGAGGACAAGACCTACCCCGTCGCCTGGCACTACGGGAACCCCCTTGGTGAGCAGAACGCCGTCGAAGATGGCGCGACCGGCCTCATCGACCGCTTCGACCGTGTCGCCCTGTGGGTCCACGGTGAGGAGGCCAAGACCTGGCTCAACGATCTGATCAGCCAGAAGATCAACGCGATCCAGCCTGGTCAGGCCACCTTTGGTCTCATCCTAGATGTGCAGGGCCACGTGGAATACCAATTCGGGGTCGCTGCCTTGGACGATGGCATCCTGCTGGACGTCGCCGCTGACCAGGCCGAGGGACTGGAGACCTACCTCAGCCGCATGATCTTCTGGGCGGAGGTTGAGGTCGAGCGTCTTGACCTGGTGCAGGTGGCCGTCCTGAAGAAGGCCGGTGTGCAAGAGTCGGCGGAGGCTGACCGCGCGGGCCGCGGAGCTACCCCGGATGGAGCGTTTCCGGATGCGCACTCCTGGCGCACCCGAAAACTGGGCGAGGTTGCGGTGACAGACGTGTGGCTGCCGGCTGATGCACAGATCGGAAGCTGGGATCACGCCACCGCGGAGCTCGGCTACGCTCCAACTGGCCTGATGGCCTACACCGCCTGGCGCATCGCCGCGCGCCAACCGGTAGTCGGCGAGGACACGGACGAAAAGACCATCCCCCACGAGGTCCCCTGGTACCTGGGCGAAAATAATCACGGGGCGACCCAGCTGGCACAGGAGAGCGAGGGTCCGACGGCGCATGCGGTGCACCTGAATAAGGGCTGCTACCGCGGGCAGGAGACCGTCTCTCGAGTCCAGAACCTGGGCAAGCCGCCGCGCACCCTGGTGCTGCTCCACCTCGATGGCTCCCGGAATGCGCTCCCGGAGGTTGGCGTGGATCTTACTGCGGGTGGCCGCCGCATCGGCCGGGTGGGCAGTAGCGTGCACGACGCAACTCTGGGACCGGTTGCCCTCGCGCTGGTGCGACGCAATGTGGTGGAAAAGCTGGCGACGGACCCGGCGGCAGTGCCAGCCCTGCAGGCCGGGGAGGTGGACGCCGCGATCGACCCTGCGGACGCGAAGGTGGACGACGCGGAAAAGCCGGGACGCGCAGCGATCAAAAATCTGCGCAACGGCTAATCTTCGCGGATACCGCCGCGCCACCCTACCTGACCTGCGCTTTTGCGATCCATCTCGCATCGTGGCCACGGTTTCCCACGGCGCGGCGCGGGGCGGGGCGGCCCCGGGTTCGGAATTCGCGAAAAAAATTCGCTATGGTGTAGACCAGGAAATGCTTAAACAATAAGAAGGCGACCGTTCCCTCGAGTCGCCATACGATCTCTCAAGGGGGTCAGCCATGGGTCGCGGCCGCGCAAAGGCTAAGCAAGCCAAGGTAGCTCGCCGACTGAAGTACCAGGCTCCGGAAATGGATCTGGAGCGTCTGCAGCGAGAGCTCTCTGGAGCTCCGCAGCAGGACGAGTACTCCGAGCGCGATGACGAGTGGGACGACTGGAGCGACCACCGCTACTAGTCCCCCGCGCCATACGGCCCGAGCCCACGACCTCACAAACCTGGTCGCGCTCGGGCCGTATTTTTTACCCCGCGGCCTCGCCCCACCCCCAGGTGGCAGCGACGCCGCTTTACGTGTTGGCCCGTGGCTGCCAGCAACGTCCGGCGCCACGGGCTTCCCCCGAGAGAGGCTTAGCCCTCCGCCGGGTGCTCGCCCTGCAGGGTCGCACCACCCTCGCCGGAGCGGACCACGCCCAGGCGCCAGGCCTTCATGTGGCGGGCCGCCAGCATCGCGAGCGCGCGGTCGGCGTCCTCCTCGGACACGATGGCGACCATGCCAACGCCCATGTTGAAGGTCTTCTCCATCTCCTCCTGGGCCACCCCGCCCAGCTCCTGGATCTTGGCGAAGATCGGGCCCGGCACCCAGGTGGAGCGGTGCAGCTCGGCGACCAGGCCCTCCGGGATCACGCGGGCCACGTTGGCAGCCAGGCCGCCACCGGTGATGTGGGCGAAGGTGTGGACGTCGCACTCTGCGGCCAGGTCCAGGCAGTCCTTCGCGTAGATGCGGGTCGGCTCGAGCATCTCCTCACCCAGGGTGCGCCCAAACTCCGGCACCTCCTGGTCGAGCGGCAGGCCGGCGTCCTGCAGGAGAACCTTGCGGGCCAGGGAGTAGCCGTTGGAGTGCAGGCCAGAGGACTCCATCGCGATAACCACGTCGCCCGGGCGGACCTTGTCTGGTCCCAGCAGCTTGGCCTCCTCAACCACACCGACGGAGGTGGCGGAGACGTCGTAGTCATTCTCGCCCATGACACCCGGGTGCTCGGCGGTCTCGCCGCCCAGCAGTGCGCAGCCTGCCTCCTCGCAGCCATCCGCGATGCCCTTGACGATCTCGGCGACCTTCTCCGGGATTACCTTGCCGATCGCAATGTAATCCTGCATAAACAGCGGCTCGGCGCCACAGACGACGAGGTCGTCGACGCACATGGCCACCAGGTCGCGGCCGATAGTGTCGTGCTTGTCCATCGCCTGGGCGACGGCCAGCTTGGTGCCCACACCATCGGAGGATGCGGCCAGCAGCGGCTTGTCGTACTCGCCCAGCGCGAACAGCCCGGCGAAGCCACCGAGCCCGCCACGGACCTCCGGGCGGGTCGCGCGCTTCGCCAGCGGGGCCAGCAGCTCGACAGCGCGGTCGCCGGCCTCGATATCCACACCAGCGGCGGCGTAGGACGCCCCAGCTTGAGTCTTCTGATCATCACTCATGAGTTTTCTCCTGCTTGTGAAATCCGGCTTCCGCCGAGGGTGTTCAATCGCTAGTTTTCTTCGGGGTTGTTGCTTGAGGCATCGCTGCCACCTGCGGCCTGCTCAGCATCCTCCGCGAGGCGGCGCTGCCGGAGGCGAACCTGCTCCGCGTTCGGGTTGCCCGCCGGCAGACCCAGCGGGTACACGCCGTCGAAGCAGGCAGCACACAGGGTCTCCCGCGGCTGCGCGCTGGTCTCCACCATCGCCTCCGTGGAGACGAAGCCCAGGGAGTCCGCGCCGACCTCTTCCCGCATGGCTTCCACCATGTTGTCTGGGTCCACGTTGTTGGCCAGCAGCTCGTTCGGCGACGGGAAGTCGATGCCGTAGAAGCACGGCCACTTCACCGGCGGGGAGGCAATGCGCACGTGCACCTCGGCCGCACCTGCGTCCCGCAGCATGCGGATGAGCGCCCGCTGGGTATTGCCGCGCACGATGGAGTCGTCCACCACGATCAGGCGCTTGCCCTCGATCACGTGGCGCAGCGGGTTCAGCTTCAGTCGGATACCCAGCTGGCGAATGGTCTGGGAGGGCTCGATGAAGGTGCGCCCCACGTAGGCATTCTTCGTCAGCCCCTGGCCGAATGGGATACCGGAGGCCTGGGCGTAGCCCACAGCCGCCGGGGTGCCGGAGTCAGGCACCGGGATCACCAGGTCGCCCTCAGCCGGCCACTCCTCCGCCAGGCGGCGGCCGATGTCCACGCGGGTCGCGTTCACTGGCTGGCCATTGATGACCGAGTCCGGGCGCGCGAGGTAGACGTACTCGAACACGCAGCCCTTCGGGGTCGCCTCGGCGAACTTACGGGAGCGGATGCCGTCCTCGTTGATGGCGATGAACTCGCCTGGCTCGACGTCGCGCACGAACTCCGCGCCGACGATATCCAGGGCCGCGGTCTCGCTGGAGACGACCCAACCGTTGGCAAGCTTGCCGATACTGAGCGGACGCACGCCGTGTGGGTCGCGCACCGCGTACAGGCCCTTGCCGTCCGTAAAAGTCAGGCAGTATGCGCCTTTGACGCGCGGGAAGAGCTGGAGCGCGGCTTCCTCCATCGAGGTGTTCTCGTCGATGAGGTCTGCGATGAGGGCGCACATGACGTCCGAGTCGCTCGGCTCATCAGCGGGATCCACGAGGCGCTTCTCCGCGGCCTCGGCCATCAGCTCCAGGTAGTTGGTGAGGTTGCCGTTGTGCCCCAGGGCGACGTCCGTGCCGTCCGAGGCCATGCGGAACATCGGTTGGGCGTTTTCCCAGCGTCCCCCGCCAGCCGTCGCATAACGGGTGTGACCGATCGCGATGTGCCCCTTCAGGGAGTTAAGGATCTGCTCGTCGAACACCTGGCTGACCAGGCCGAGGTCCTTATAAACGAGGATCTGGTCACCACTGCCAACGCCGATGCCCGCCGCTTCCTGGCCACGGTGCTGCAGTGCGTACAGCCCGTAGTAGGTCAGCTTCGAGACGTCCTCCCCCGGCGCCCATACCCCAAAGACACCGCATTCCTCGCGCGGAGGCTGCTCCCCGTGATCGTCGTACCCCCGGCCCGTTGGTTGGACGGGCTGTGCCGCGTCCACCGACGGTGCCGAGTTGGTCCCATTCAAAGAATTCAGGCCAGTATCTTTTGCCACTATCACGACATTACCAGCCCTTTAATGTCTTCCAAACAGGGGCAAGTGGCGCTCCACCTCCGAAGCACGGGTTCCGGAAAGCTCGACGCTGATCTTTCCCATCGGACCGCCGACCGCTTCGGTACCTGCTCGTTCTGACATTTCGGTCAAGGACTCCACTCCGGCCGCCGCCCTCAGCCAGGCCAGCGGGCTGCATTGCACCACGTTGGGCGGGTTCCCCCGGCGGTGCACCGGCCCGGCCACACACTGCACTGCCACGAAGGGCGGCACCCGCAGCTCCACGGCATTTCCGGGCGCGTCCTGCGCGAGTAGTTCAGCGCTGCGCCGGACTGCATCCGCGAGCTTTTGTCGGGAGGGCACAGGCTGGCTTTCCGGATCATCCACCCAGTCGGCGACGGCGGCCATCGCCTTGGTCGTCGCGGCAGTCAGCTCAAGACCACTTAATTTTTGGCTCATAGCCCCCACCCTAATGACGCCTGCGGACGAGCCATTTTCGCAACAACGTGAGGCACCCCATAGCCTGCTCTTGACCTGCGAGAATAATCAGTTTCCCCGGCTTTCTGCGCAACAATATCGCCGCTGTGCCAGTGTTTTATCAGACCGTGCTTTAACATGGCCTTCATGGGTAAAGATGCGACGTCTGCAAACACCGATGAGACCTTGACGGCTCAGCCAGAAGTGACGAGCACAGGGGGTCCGTCACCGCTCGTCACGCTGCGTTTCCTCGCCTCCCCGACCGACGTGCTGTACGCCGGCGGCATGGGCGTGCACGGTGGGCGTGTGCTGGAGTGGATCGATAAGGCGGCCTATGCCTGCGCCGTGGGCTGGTCCCAGTCCTATTGCGTGACCGCCTATGTGGGTCACATCCACTTCACCCGCCCAATCCCTTCCGGCCACCTGGTCGAGGTGCGTTCCCGTATCGCCTACACCGGGCGTTCCTCCATGCACATCGTCAACGAGGTGCTCTCCGCCGACCCGCGCGACGGCCAGTTCACCCGCGCCTGCGACTGCCTGGTGATCTTCGTGGCCATGGACGAAAACCGTCGGTCCAAGGCGGTCCCGAAGTACATCCCGCAGACCGAGGAGGAAAAGCGCGTCGAAGAAGCCGCGCTGTCCCGCATCCAGCTGCGCAAGGCCATCGAGGAGGAAATGCTGCGCCAGTCTTATACGGACGACTCCACGGCGCCGCAGGTCACCTCCCGCTTCCTCGCTAAGCCGACGGACGTCAACTGGGGCGGCAATGTCCACGGTGGTACCGCGATGCAGTGGATCGACGAGGCCGCGACTGCCTGCACCATGCGCTGGTCCGGGGAGCGCACCGTCGCTGTCTACGCCGGTGGCATCCGCTTCTACCGCCCGATCTCCATCGGTGACCTGATCGAGGTGGACGCCCGCCTGATCCGCACCGACGCCCGTTCCATGTCCGTTTCCGTCCACCTGCGCGCGGGCGACCCGCGCGAGGACACCTCGAACCTGCCGACCGCGATCCACGCCTCCTTCACCTACGTGGCGGTGGACGTTGACGGTCACGCGCTGCCAGCCCGCAAGTACGTGCCGCAGACCAACGAGGATAAGCGCCTGGAGCAGCATGCGATGACGCTGCGCGAGCTGCGCTCCACCTACGTGCCGAAGCCGCTGGTCTCCCCGCTGCCGGGTAACATCAGCCTCAACGACTAGCCCGATGTCCGGCCCTCACGCCCACCCCTGCCACGGCACGGGTGGGTTCATGCGTTCGATCGAGGAGCACTACCGCTTTACCCAGTCGCTAGCCGAGGCCTGGCTACAGCGGGCGAACCGTGGCGCCGAGACGGTGCCTCTCGCCCAGGCGTTGGGCCGGGTACTGGCGTGCCCAGTGAGCGCCCAGCAGGCCGTCCCACCGTTTTCCAATTCAGCGATGGATGGTTTCGCCATCCGCGCCTCGGACGTGCCAGCTGACCTGAGCTCCTGGGACCTGAGCACGGCACCATTGCGTTTTCCCGTCTCCGGGGATGTCTTCGCTGGCGCCGTCCCTGAGCTACCGCCGCCAGGTCACGCCCAGCGGATCATGACGGGCGCCCCCGTGCCTGAGGATGCCGAGGTGCTGGTCATCCCAGTGGAGGCGACGAATATTCCTGCCGGCCCGCACCCGCTGCCCGAGTCCATCGAGGTCTACGAGCTCGACCCGGAGCATTCCCACGTGCGCCGCGCCGGTTCCAATATCCGTCCGGGCGACGCGCTCGCCCCGGCGGGCTGCGAACTCGATGCCGGGACCGTCGCCGCACTCATCGCGACGGGAGTTGACGAGGTCACGGTCTACCCCGAACTGCGCGTCGCGGTGGTCACCACCGGCGACGAGGTCGCGGTTACCAGCGACGCTGAGACCGACCGCGCTCGGTCAGGATCGGCTGAGAGCAGCCTCCCCCGCATCCCGGACTCCAATGGCCCGATGGTCGCCCAGCTCGCCGAGGCGCTGGGCGCCGGGGTCACCGCCAGCGTTCACCAGGTTCGGGACGACGCCGACGCCTTCCGCTGCCTTTTGAACGAACTCGCGGCCAGCCACGACATCATCGTCACCACCGGCGGTATCTCCGCCGGAGCCTTCGATGTGGTCAAACAGGTCGCAGGCGAAAGCAGCTCGGACATGTGGTTCGGACCGCTGAATATGCAGCCGGGTAAGCCCCAGGGCGGTGGCCTGTGGGCAGGCACTCCCTTACTCTGCCTGCCCGGTAATCCGGTAAGCGTGTGGGTGAGCTTCCACATCTTTGTAGACCCGGTGCTGCGCCGCATGCGGGGGCTAGCAAGCTATGGCACTGCGCTGAACCGACCGAGCGTGCGCGCCCGCGTGCGCGGGCAGTTCCCAGCTAGCACGGGACGCACGCTGATCTCCCCCGTCCGGGTCAACTACTCCGGGACGGAACCGGTGGTGGATGCGTTCAGTGGCCAGCGCTTTGGCTCCCACTTCGTCGCCTCCCTCGTGGGGCTGGATGGCATGGTGGTGATCCCGGCGGGGTCCTCGGGCCCCGCCGAGGGCGAAGAGGTGGACGTCCTCCTGCTCTAGAGGACTTCCGGAGGCGGTGGCAGCCAGAGACGGCGTCCCTGCACGTCCAATACATGGAAGGAGCCGGCTGATGACCGACGAGCTGACGTACGAGAAGATCGCCTACGACCCCTTCGTCCGTGCCCGGCAGCACAGCGAAGAAACGCAGCTGCCCGGCGTGGAGCAGGGGCACGCCGACGGACCCTTCGACGGGCTCGACGGCAAGGCCCGCAAGCTGATCCGCAGCGCCCAGCACTTCTATATCTCCACCGTCACCGGCACCGGGTGGCCGTACGTGCAGCACCGTGGCGGACCGCAGGGCTTCGTGCACATCAGCGCTGACGGCAAGCGGCTGTTCTGGCCGGAGTTCCACGGCAATAACCAGTTCGTCACCACCGGCAATGTGGACCGGGGCGGGGAGGACGGCGGGCGGGTGTGCCTGTTCTTCGTCGACTATCCGCTGCGTCGTCGGCTGAAGGTCTTCGGCCACGCACGCATCGTGGAGGCCGCTGAGGACCCCGAGCTCGCCGAGGCTGCGACCACCATCGGTGGCGTGCGGCTCCGCCAGCCTACTGAACGCATCATGGTCGTGGACCTGGTGGCTACCGACGCGAACTGCTCGAAGCACATTCAGCCGAGATGGACGAAGGCCCAGGTCGACGAGACACTGGGCCTATACCGAAAAGATATCGCCGAGCTGAAGGAGCGCATTCAAGCGCTCGAGTCTCAGCTCGGCGATCAGGAGGGCTAGCGCTGAGGCTGCCCTCCCCTAGCTAAGGCTTGTGCGACCTAGACGGTGGAGTTCGTGCCGGTGGCGTGGCCGAAGAGCGCAGGCAGGGTTGCCTCCCACACGTTGCGCAGCTCCTCGACGTTGAAGACCAGGCGTGCGACCTCGCCGTCCTCGGATGCGTCCTGCTCCGCAGGCTCCGGCTGATCGCCCGGAAGGTTGCCGGTCGCGCCAACCTCGAAGCAGACCTCCGGGCGGCCCTCGGCGTCCACGCTGCCCGTGCGGCCGATCCAGGCAGCCGGCACCTCGTGGTCGGCAAGGATCTCCATCGCCTTGCCGTAGCTTGCCTTCGGCACCGCGAGCACCACGCGGGTGGCGGTCTCCGAGAACAGGCCCACGAAGAGCTGCTCGTGCAGGTCCTCGCTGGCAGCCAGGCTTGGCTCCAGGTTCATGGCCGGGTTGACGGTGACACCCGTATTGGACTGGATCGCCAGCTCGACGATGGTCTGCGCCAGGCCGCCCTCGGAGAGGTCGGTCGCGGCAGCTGCCACGCCACGCAGGGCGGACAGGGCATTGCCCAGGCGCTCCTCGGCGTGCAGGTCGATCTGCGGTGGCAGGCCAGAGAGGTTGTCGTGGACAACCTGCTGCCAGATGGAGCCACCCAGCTCGTCCTTGGTCATCGCGCCAGCCAGGATCAGCTCGTACTCCGAGCCCTCCGCGATCTGCTGCGGCAGGCGGGTGGTGGCGTCGTCGATGGTTCCCAGAACCGCGACCACCGGGGTCGGCAGGATCGGGGTGTCACCGGTCTGGTTGTAGAAGGAGACGTTGCCGCCGGTGACCGGGATCTGGACGTCCACGCAGCCGTCGGCCAGGCCGTGGACGGCCTCTCGGAACTGCCACATGACCTCCGGGTCCTCCGGGGAGCCGAAGTTCAGGCAGTTGGAAACGGCGACCGGGGTCGCACCCGTGGTGGCGACGTTGCGGTAGGCCTCGCCCAGCGCGAGCTTTGCGCCCATGCGCGGGTCGAGCTGCGCGTAGCGGCCGGAAGCATCCGCGGAGACTGCGATGCCGCGGTTGGTCTTCTCGTCGATGCGCAGCATGCCGGCGTCGGCGTCCTTCGCCAGGACGGTGTTGCCGCGGACGTAGCGGTCGAACTGCTCGGTAATGAACGCGCGGGAGCACAGCGCCGGGGAGGCGACCAGGTCCAGCAACTGCTGGCGCAGCTCCGGCAGGTTATTCGGGCGCGGCAGGTCGGCCTGCTTCTGCAGCTCGTCCTGGTCGGCCGGGCGCTGGTACGGGCGCTCGTAGACCGGGCCCTCGTCCGCGATGGTCTTCGGCGGGGCGTCGAGGATGACCTCGCCCTGGTGCTCGCAGATCAGGCGGCCGGTGTCGGTGACCTCGCCGATATCGGAGGCGATGACGTCCCACTTGCGGCAGATCTCCATGAACTCGTCGAGCTTCTCCGGCTCGACGACCGCGCACATACGCTCCTGGGACTCGGAGGACAGAATCTCCGCGCCGGTCATGCCCTTGGCACGCTGGTGGACGTTGTCGAGCACGACGTGCATTCCGACATCGCCGGCGGCAGCCAGCTCGGAGACGGCACAGGACAGGCCTGCGCCACCGAGGTCCTGAATACCAACGACCACGCCGGCGTTGTACAGGTCCAGGCAGCACTCGATGAGGACCTTCTCCGCGAAGGGGTCGCCGACCTGCACGGCCGGGAGCTTGCGCTCCGCGCCCTCCTCGAAGTTCTCGGAGGCCAGGACGGACACGCCACCGATGCCGTCCAGCCCGGTGCGGGCGCCGAAAAGGACGACGCGGTTGCCGGTGCCGGAGGCGAAGGCGAGCTTCAGGTCCTCGGCCGGGAGCACGCCCACGCCGAGGGCGTTGACCAGTGGGTTACCGCCGTACGAGGCGTCGAAGACGGTCTCGCCGCCGATGTTCGGCAGGCCGAGGGAGTTACCGTAGCCGCCAATACCGGCGACCACACCCGGCAGGACGCGCTGGGTGTCCGGGGCGTCCGCGGCGCCGAAGCGCAGCTGGTCCATCACGGCGACCGGGCGGGCGCCCATGGCCATGATGTCGCGGATGATGCCGCCCACGCCGGTGGCTGCACCCTGGTAGGGCTCGATGTAGGACGGCGAGTTGTGGCTCTCGACCTTGAAGGTCACGGCCCAGCCGTCGCCGATGTCGACCACGCCGGCGTTCTCGCCGATGCCGGCGAGCATCTTGGAGTTCATCTCCTCGGTGGTCGTCTCACCGAAGTAACGCAGGTGGACCTTGGAGGACTTATAGGAGCAGTGCTCCGACCACATCACGGAGTACACGGCCAGCTCCGCCTCGGTTGGGCGGCGGCCCAGGATCTCCTTGATGCGGGCGTACTCGTCCTCCTTGAGGCCGAGGTCTGCCCACGGCTGGACGAGGTCCGGGGTCTGCTCGGCGTTCGCGACCGTGTCGTTGTGCACCTTGACAGCGCCAGTGTCGGCCGCGGCGCCGGAACCGTTGTTGAGGTTGTTCGTCATAGAACTACTTCCCTGAACTACTTTCTTGAAAAAGTTCTCGCTGGTAGCCGGTGAGGCCCTAGACCAGGCTGTGAAGGACGGACTGGAACATGCCGAGGCCGTCGGTGGACGGTCCGGTGAGCTCTTCCACGGCGTGCTCTGGGTGCGGCATGAGGCCAACGACGTTGCCCTTCTCGCTGCACACGCCCGCGATGGAGTTGCGGGAGCCGTTGTGGTTCACCGCGTAGCGGAAGACGACCTGGCCCTCCCCCTCGAGGCGCTTAAGGGTCTCCTCATCCGCCTGGAAGCGACCCTCGCCGTGCTTGGACGGAACCAGCAGGGTGGATCCCTTCTCCAGGCCAGAGGTCCACGGGGTGGAGTTGTTCTCCACCTCGAGCTCGATGTCGCGACACACGAAGTGCAGGCCCTCGTTGCGGGTCAGTGCACCCGGCAGCAGCCCTGCTTCCTGCAGGATCTGGAAGCCGTTGCAGATGCCCAGGACGGGCAGGCCACGGCCCGCGGCCTCGACGACGGAGCGCATGGCCGGCGCGATCGCGGCGATGGCCCCGGCGCGCAGGTAGTCGCCGTAAGAAAAACCACCCGGGACGACGACGGCGTCGACGTCCTTCAGGTCAGCGTCCGCGTGCCACAGCTCGACGGGCTCGCCACCGGCGATACGGACGGCGCGGAGGGCGTCGACGTCATCGAGGGTGCCCGGGAAGGTGATTACTCCGATGCGGGGGCTCACTGCTGAACCTCCGCGGTGACGACCTCGTAGTCCTCGATCACGGTGTTGGCGAGCAGTTCCGCGGCGATCTTCTCCAGATCTGCCTCGGTCACCTGGTCATCGACCTCGAGTTCGAAGCGCTTGCCCTGACGGACATCCTGCACCCCGCTGATCTCCAGACGACCAAGGGCGCGGACGATGGCCTGCCCCTGGGGATCCAGAATTTCTTTCTTCGGCATGACGTTGACAACCACACGAGCCATGTTCTCTAGTGCTCCCAGCTGTTGGAAAAATCCATTAAGTACGTGCCCATGTTAACACCAGGCTGAAAGGCCAAGGAATTATTGGAATGGCGCCGCCGGGGGAGGTGGAAAAGCGCCTCCGAAGGTGGCGGAAAGCGCGACCGAAAGCGGCAAAAACCACCACCGAAGGTGGCAAAACTAGTCCAGCAGCTCGGTGGCACCCATGCGGTCCAGCTCCCAGGCGGTCTCGAACGCGCCCTGCTCCCAGGCCTTGTAGCGGCCGGAAACACCGCCGTGGCCGGACTCCATGTCGATCTTCAGCAGGACGTTCGCGCCCGCCACGTCGCGGAGCTTGGCCACCCACTTCGCGGGCTCGACGTAGAGCACTCGGGTGTCGTTGAGGCTGGTCACAGCCAGGATCGGCGGATAAGTCTTGTCGGCGGTGATGTTCTCGTAGGGGGCGTATTCCGCCATGTAGTCGTAGACCTGCGGGTCGTGGTAGGGATCGCCCCACTCGTCCCATTCGGTCACCGTCAGCGGCAGCTCCGGCATGAGCATGGAGGTCAGCGGGTCAACGAAGGGCACGATCGCCTCGATGCCCGCGAAGCGGTCGCCTGCCATGTTCGCGACCGCGCCCATCAGCATGCCACCGGCAGAACCGCCCTCGGCGACCATGCGCTGCGGGCTAGTCATGCCGCGGGCAATCAGCTCGTCGGCCACGGCGATGAAGTCGGTGAAGGTGTTCTTCTTGGACAGCCCCTTGCCGTTGTCGTACCAAAGCCGGCCCATCTCCCCACCACCGCGGACGTGCGCGATGGCGTAGACCACGCCGCGATCCAGCATGGAGAGCCGGAAGATGGAGAAGCCCGGATCCATGGAGGACTCGTAGCTGCCGTAGCCATAGAGCAGCACCGGGTTTTCCCGGTCGAGTGGGACGTCCGCGCGATGGATCAGACTGACCGGGACCTGGGCGCCGTCCGGTGCGGTGGCCCAGATGCGGGTGGCCTGGTAGTCGGCCGGGTTGAATTCCTTACCGTCCGGACCGGGGAGGACCTGCTGTTCCTTGCGCAGGATCTGCTCCCCGGTAGTCAGGTCGAGCTCGTAGACCCGGGTGGGCGTCGTAAAGGAGGAAAAGACGAAACGCAGGACGGGCGGATTCCACTCGCTGTTCCCGGCAGCCCCGACGGTGGCGATCTCCTCGCCGAAGTCGACCGGGCGGAACTCGGACCAGCCGTCGGAGATGTCCATCAGGTAGCTCTTCGAGACGGCGTTCTCGCGGGCCTCGAGGACGAGGTGGTTTTGGAAGCAGTCCACGCCCTCGATGCGGGCGTCGTCGCGGTGCGGAACGAGGACGGTGACGTCGTCCAGAGAGGCGATCTGGCCGACCGGGTGGTAGCCCAGCTCGGAGTTCACGCCGTTCTTGTTGTGGATGACCAGCCAGTACTCCTCGCCACCCACGCGGGCGTGGTCGATGCCGTACTCAACCCCCTTCTCGCGCGGCAGGATGCGGGTCAGCTCCGCATCTTCGCCCTTCTCCTCGGCCTCCAGGTCGAGGTACCAGATCTCGCTGGTGACCTTGGAGGAGGAGGCGATCAGCAGGAAGCGCTTGGAGCGGGTGGTGCCCACGCCGGTCCAGAAGCGCTCGTCTTCCTCGCGGTAGATCAGCTCGTCCTCCTCGACGGAGGTTCCGAGCGTGTGGCGCCAGACCTCGTGCGGGCGCCAGGCGGCGTCGACCTTCTGGTAGTAGATCGTGTCGCGGCCGACCCAGGTCGCGCCGTAGAAGACATCCGGGATGGGCTCCCCGATCTGCTCGCCAGTGGCCAAGTCGCGGAAGTACATGGTGAAGCGTTCGTCGCCCGCGGTGTCCACGGAGTAGGCCAAGCGGGTGCCGTCGAGGGTGACGCTCGCCGCCCCGAGGGAGAAGAAGTTGTGGCCCTCGGCCTCGGCGTTGACGTCGAGGAAGACCTCCTCGCGCGGATGCGGGGTCTCCGGGTCGATCTGCGGCGGGGTCCAGTCCTCCGGGTTATCGACGGGAACGCGGCACATCGAGGCGTAGTTCTTCCCCTCCGTCGAGCGGGAGAAGTACCACCAGTCGCCCGCACGGACGGGCAGGGACATGTCCGTCTCCTGCACGCGGGACTTCACTTCTTGGTAGATGGCTTCGCGTAGCGGCGTCAAATGCTCGGTCTCCTGCACGGCGAAGGCATCCTCGGCAGCGAGGTGATCCAGAACCTCCTGGGCTTCCTTATCCCGAAGCCACTCGTAGTCATCGCTGAAGTCACGGCCATGGAAACTGCGCTGGGTGGCAAGCTTCTTGGCCACGGGAGCGGTTAGCCGCGGGGCTTGCTTGTCCCTGCTGGTAGCGGCCGTGGTACCGCCCTGGTTCTGCTGCTGCCCTTCAGTGCCCTGAGTCACGAAAGCCCTTGACCTTTCTTCTCTAGCCAAAACACGATAGTGTTATGAATTCGTTACCTGGGAGCCAGCTGTACTGGCGCTGGGATGGCAGTCAGTTTCGGTCGCCACCTGCGGGGACCACTCCCCGGCAGGCAGGCAGCCAGCCTGCACACAGCTCCCGGTTTCGCTAAGCCCCTAAGCTAGCACCCGCACCGGACACGGATCACGAGCCCGGTGAGCTGCGCAGGGGCACGCCCCAGAGCCACCGGGGCAACACAGTAAGTTGCACAACTTCTGTAACTTGCGCCCCAATAATGCTCATTTGTTTCATTTTCTCTGGGAAGCAAATACAATCCGCCTGTAACGAGCATCGAATCTTCTACACCAATCCACAGATAGGATGAATATGCGTCTCAAGGCCCTCGCCCTCTCCGTGGTTGCTGTTCTCGGCGCCATGCTGGCACCTGCCACAGCTTCCGCAGCTCCTGGTAACACCGTGCTGCTCGGCGACTCGATCATGGCCAACCCGTCCGTCGCGCACTACATGAGCCAGCGCGGCATCCCACTGGACCCGAAGCCGATGAACGGCGTGGGCTGTGCCTCCGACGACCGCTTCAAGCACGCCTACGCGTCCGTCAAGCGTGCCCCGGTGGACAACTACTCCTGCTCCGGTGCCTCCTTCCGCACTGGCGGCAAGCACATCACCAGCCTGGCGAATAAGGCTCGCCAGGACGGCAAGCTCAACGGCGCGACCCGTGAGGTCGTCATCTTCGCCGGCGCTAACGACACCTACCCGTACATCCTGAACGACAAGATGCCGATCCCGCAGATCGAGAACAACCTGCGCGTGGCCATCCGCAACACCGTCAACCACGTCAAGCGCCTGTCCCCGAACGCCCGCGTGAAGGTGATGGGCTACCCGCGGATCACCAACCCGGCCGGCCAGACCTGCTACCTAAACCTGCTGCCACAGGGCACCCCGTCCCTGATCGTCAAGGCTCGCCCGGTGGAGGACGCCCTGCAGCGCGCAGCGGCCAACGCCTCCCGCGACACCCGCTCCACCTTCGTGGACATCAAGCCGATGACCACCGGCCACGACACCTGCGCCCGCGACCGCTGGATCACCGGCATCATCGACGTCGCCCCGCAGCACCGCAACCTGGCATTCCACCTGACGCACCACGGCATCACCGAGGTCGCTAAGCACACCGCTCGCGTCTAGGCGCCCAGCCACACCGTCCGCGCAGCGCGGTGATCCGCTGCGCAACGCATAAACCCCGCGCAACCGTGTTGGTTGAGCGGGGTTGAGCCTTATCCGGGGTCTTTTCCAACCGCCCCAGCGAGTTCGGAGGAGCGCTAAGCCGAGGGTTCAGCGCTTCCTGCCGTGCAGGCTGCTTTTTAGACGCAGCTGCCGATCCAGTCGGCGAAACGCTTGCCGGAGATGCGCTCGTAGGCCTCCACGTAGCGCGCCCGGGTCGCCTCCACCACGGAGCCCGGCAGCTCCGGCGGCTGGGAACCGTCATTCTTATCCCAGCCGGACTTCGGGCCGGTCAGCCAGTTACGCACGAACTGCTTATCGAAGCTCGGCTGCACCTTGCCCTCCTCGTAGCCGTCAGCCGGCCAGTAACGGGAGGAGTCCGGGGTCAGCACCTCGTCGGCGAGCACCAGGTTGCCCGCCTTGTCCAGGCCGAACTCGAACTTCGTGTCCGCCAGGATCAGGCCCTTCTCCTCGGCCATCTTCGCAGCCTGGGAGTAGATCTCCAGGGTTGCGGTGCGCAGCCTTTCCGCGAGGTCCTCCCCCAGGTCCTTGACGACGACGTCGAAGCCGACGTTCTCGTCGTGATCCCCGACCTCCGCCTTCGTCGCCGGGGTGAAGATCGGCTCGTCCAGCTTGGAGGCCTCGACCAGGCCCTCCGGGAGCTCGACGCCGCAGACCGCGCCGGTGGCCTCGTACTCCTTCAGGCCGGAGCCAGTGAGGTAGCCGCGAGCCACGCACTCGAAGGGAACCATATCCAGCTTCTTGCACACCATGGCGCGCCCGAGCACCTCCTCGGGGATGCGCTCGTCATCCAGCGGTCCCGCGAGGTGGTTCGGGAAGTCGATCTGCTCAAAGAAGTGGGCGCTCATCGCGGTGAGCACCCGCCCCTTGTCTGGAATATCGGTGTCGAGCACGAAATCGTAGGCACTGATCCGATCCGTGACGACCATCAGCAGGTGCTCTGCGTCGATCTCGTAGATCTCGCGGACTTTACCCGCGGAAATGTGCTCGTAATCAGACAATTCTGGTCGCATGGCTAGACAGTCTAGCACCGCGATTCGGCCCGGCTAGACCCCCGCCGGACCCTCCCCCAGGTGCGCCCTAATTCGTGGGGTTCGTCCACATATTCTGCGGATCCACGCTCTGCGGGGCGGGCTGCTGCACCGGCTCAGCCGGGAGCTCCTTACGAGCGTGCTGCGGCTTAGGCGTCGGATCCATCGGATCTTCCTCCACCGGCTTATTGGCCACCGCGTTCGCCGCGGCTACGGCCTTGGCGATCTCCGGGTCGGAAGCCGTGGAGAACCACTCCTCCGTGTCATCTGCCTCGGCCTTCTCGCGGGTGTCCTCGTCCACGTGGCCCGGCTCGTAGCGGAACACTCCCTCGTCGTCCTTCTTTGCGAAGGCCTTGGCGAACTGTTCCAGGGAATCGCCGAACTGGGACGGGATCATCCACATCGTCGATGCCTCGCCCTGGGCCAGCTTCGGCAGCTTATCCAAGTACTGGAAGGCCAGCACCTCCGGCGTGAGCTTGGAAGCCTTGATGGCGGCGTTGATCTTCTGGACGGCCTTCGCCTCACCCTGTGCTTCCAGGTAGCGGGAGGCGCGCTCGCCCTCGGCGCGCAGGATCATCGCCTGGCGCTCGGCCTCGGCAGCCAGGATGGCGGCGTGCTTCTCACCCTCAGCGGAGAGGATGCGGGCCTGCTTCTCACCCTCAGCGGTCTTGATGTCCGACTCCCGGCGACCCTCTGCGGTGAGGATCATCGCGCGCTTCTCGCGATCCGCCTTCATCTGCATCTCCATGGACTGCTGGATGGACGGCGGCGGATCAAT
This sequence comes from Corynebacterium sp. UMB9976, assembly GCF_030212265.1. NCBI lineage: Bacteria > Bacillati > Actinomycetota > Actinomycetes > Mycobacteriales > Corynebacteriaceae > Corynebacterium > Corynebacterium sp. UMB9976. The sequence goes on along the minus strand of NZ_JASODY010000007.1, from coordinate 68,294 downwards.
CGCCTTCAGCTCGACTCGGCTGATGCGCAGCCCCCATCGGGCGGTCGCGGCGTCGAGCTCACCGCGCAGTCGGCGGTTGATCGTCTCGCGGGAGGTCAGCGTCTCCTCCAGCGTCATGCCACCGACCACGTCACGAAGGGTTGCGACGGAGATCTGCTCCACACCGACGATGTAGTTATCCACGCCGTAGATCGCCTTGGCAGGGTCGTTGATCTGGAAGGTCACGACGATGTCGATGGCCACCGTCAGGTTGTCCTGGGTGATGACCGCCTGCGGTGGGAAGGAAACCACGCGCTCGCGGGTATCCACCCGGGCGCGGACCCGGTCGATAAAGGGAACGAGGATCGTGATCCCGCCCGAGACGGAGCGGGTGTAGCTACCAAGCCGCTCGATGACGGCCGCCTCGCCTTGCGGGATCAGGGCGATGGATTTCACCACGACGAGAGCGATGAAAGCCAACAGAACTAAGAGGAAGATCATGCCGGACATATGTTTACCGTTTCCTGGTTGGTTCTTTCACGGACTGCGTTTCCCGCTAGTCGTGTTTCCACACGACAGCGGTTGGGCCATCAATGTCGATGACGTGGACCTCTTCGCCCTTGGTGAAGGTCTCGGATGGGTCCATCGAACGCGCGGACCAAATGGAGCCATCCAGGCGGATCTGCCCGCCGCGGGCACCGACGTCCTCCAGAACCTCAGCGGTCGCGCCGACCAAGGCCTGCTGGGAGGTGTCGAGCGCCTTCGGGCCGTGCAGCCTACGGCGAAGAATGGGGCGCAGGAACAGGATCAGCCCAGCAGTGGCGATGCCGAAGGCGACGATCGCCGCCCAGGTCGGTGCGCCCGCCCACTCCACGAGGCCACCGACGGTCGCGCCGCCGGCCAGCATGAGCAGGGTGAACTCCCCGGCCGCCAGTTCAAGACCGGCGAGGACCAGGGCTGCGATAAACCAAATCAATGCTCCCACGCCTTCGAATTTACCGAATTGCGTGGGGGCGGTGCCGGTTTAGAGAATCTCGCCAGGGGTGTAGGCCGCTGCGTCTGGGTGGGCCTGGACGATGGACGCCACGCGGTCCAGCACACGGGAGACCTGGGACTCGGCCGCACCAATGAAGGCCTTGCGGTCGGCCAGGGCGTCGTGGAGATCCTGCTCATTCATCGGGAGGCGCTCATCAGCGGCGAGGCGCTCGATGAGGTTCTGCTCCGCGCCACGTTCGCGCATGTCCAGCGCCATGCCCACGGCGTTTTCCTTGATGACCTCGTGAGCGGTCTCGCGGCCCACGCCCGCGCGCACCGCCGCCATGAGGATGCGGGTGGTGGCCAGGAACGGCAGGTAGCGCTCCAGCTCGCGCTCGATCATCGCCGGGAAGGCCCCAAACTCGTCGAGCACGGTGAGGAAGGTCTCGCACATGCCGTCGAAGGTGAAGAAGGCATCCGGCAGGGCGACGCGGCGGACGACGGAGCAGAAGACGTCGCCCTCGTTCCACTGGGCACCCGAGAGGTCGGCCGCCATCGTCAGGTAACCGCGCAGCAGAACCTGCATGCCGCCGACGCGCTCGCAAGAGCGGGCGTTCATCTTGTGCGGCATCGCAGACGAGCCGACCTGGCCCTCCTTGAAGCCCTCGGTGACAGTCTCGTTGCCCGCCATGAGTCGGATCGTCATCGACAGCGAGCTCATCGCCGCGCCCAGCTCCACGAGGACGGACAGGGCGTCGAAGTCGAGGGAACGTGGGTAGACCTGGCCCACGGAGTTGAATACCTGGCTAAAGCCCAGGCCGTCGGCGATCTGTGTTTCGAGCTGCGCGAGCTTCGCCTCGTCGCCGCCCAGCAGGTCCAGCATGTCCTGCGCGGTGCCCATCGGGCCCTTGATGCCGCGCAGCGGGTAGCGGGCCAGCAGCTCCTCGGCGCGCGCCAGGCCCAGCAGCAGCTCATCGGCCGCGGAAGCGAAGCGCTTGCCCAGGGTGGTGGCCTGCGCTGCAACGTTGTGGGAGCGGCCCGCCATCACGAGCCCCTGGTACTCGCCGGCCAGGCGACCGATGCGGTTGAGGACGGCGATGGCCTTATCGCGGGCCAGCACGAGGGAGCGGTAGATCTGCAGCTGTTCGACGTTCTCCGTGAGATCGCGGGAGGTCATGCCCTTGTGGATCTCCTCGAAGCCGGCGAGGTCGTTGAACTCCTCGATGCGGGCCTTCACGTCGTGGCGGGTGACCTTCTCCCGCTCTGCGATGGAGTTCAGGTCCACCTGATCGAGGACCTTCTCATAGGCAGCCGGGGCCTCGGCGGGGATCTCGATGCCGAGTTCCTTCTGGGCCTTCATCACGGAGAGCCAGAGCTGGCGCTCCATCTTGATTTTCTCCTCCGGGGACCACAGGTTGGTCATCTCCGGGGAGGCGTAGCGGGTGGCGAGGACGTTGGAAATATTCTTCTTTGCAGCAGTCACGCCCCTCATTATCCCACAGCGGCACGGGGCTGCGCCGAGGGGCGGGCGACCAGCGGTTTAAGGGCTATGCCACGGGTTGGCAGCCAGGGCACCAGAAGAGGTTCCGGCCTTCCACCACGCGGTGGCTGATCTCCTCGCCACAGACGTAGCAGGGCTGCCCGGCGCGCCGGTAGACGTAGACCTCGCCACCGTGGTCGTCCTTGCGCGGAGCCCGCTCCATCGCCTCCGGGGTGTGTTCGGGGCGCACGGTGTCGATCCGCCCGCTGGCCTCACCCTCGGCCATGAGTTCCACGAGGTCCTGCCAAATATTCTCGCGTTCCTCCGCCGCCAGGTCGCAGGCCCGGACGTCCGGGTGGATGCCCAGGCGGAAGAGGGTTTCGGCGCGGTAGATGTTTCCCACCCCGGCGTAGCGGGCCTGGTCCATGAGGATCGAGCCGATGGTGCGCCGGGATCGGGAGAGGAACTCACCGAGTTCCGCCAGTTTCGCGGCGTTCTCCGGGTCTAGCTCCGGGTCGGTGGAGCGCAGCGGGTCGGCGCCGAGCTTGGCGACCGCGGCGTCCATCTCCTCGTCGGTGATGAGTCGGCACCACTGGGGGCCGCGCAAGTTCGCCTCCACGGCGTTGCCCCAGGTGCACATGTCCTCCCCGCCCTCGGCGTCGATGCGGTGCAGGTGCAGGCGCACCTGGCCGCGGGGTTGGCCACCGGTGAAGGGCTCGACGGCCATCGTGCCGATCAGGCCCAGGTGGACGTGGATGATGTGATCCGCCCGCCGGTGCGGGTTACGAGGGTTGCCGAAGCTTAAAAACAGGTGCTTGCCCCAGGCCTCCGCCCGGTCGAGCATGTCACCGGTCAGCGCGCCGGCCTCCTCGGTGAAGCGGCCCTGCGGGCTGGTTACACGCAGGGCGTGGCCGGCGAACAGCTGGTTGAGCTGGGACGCCAGCCGGTGAATCACGTGTCCTTCGGGCATCGGTTTCTAGCCTTCTGGCTTAGGCCTGCCCCTCGCCGGGGACGGTGATCTTGCCCTCGACGGCGGCCAGGGCGATGTCCTTGCGGAAGTGGCCGCCCGGCAGGTCGATGGTGGCAAGGGTGGCGTAGGCCTTCTCGCGGGCCTCCTCGAGGGTTGCGCCCTCACCGACCACGTTGAGCACGCGGCCGCCAGAAGCGACGAGCGCGCCATCCTTTTCTGCCACACCAGCGGCGCGGACACCGCGGGCCTCGCTGCCCGCCTCAGCGCCCGTGATGACCCCACCCTTCTTCGCGGACTCCGGGTAGCCCTCCGCGGCAAGCACGACGGTCAGCGCGTAGCCGTCCTTCCACTGCAGCGGCGGCAGCTCCGCGAGCGAGCCGGTGGCGACGGCGTTCAGCACGCCAGCCAGCGGAGTGTCGAGCAGCTGAAGCACCGGCTGGGTCTCCGGATCACCGAAACGGCAGTTGAACTCGATGACCTCAGGACCATTGGAGGTCCAGGCCAGCCCCGCATAGAGCAAGCCGGAGTACGGCACCCCGTCCTCGGCCATCTGCTTGGCCACCGGGATGCAGACCTCGTCGACGATGCGCTGCACGCCGCCCTCCGGCAACCACGGCAGCGGAGTGTAGGCGCCCATGCCGCCGGTGTTCGGGCCGGTATCGCCCTCGCCGACGCGCTTGAAGTCCTGCGCCGGGATCAGCGGGACAACAGTCTCGCCGTCCACCAGGCAGAACAGGGAGACCTCCGGGCCGTCGAGGAAGCTCTCCAACAGCACCGGGTTGCCGGCGGCGTGGACGTCGTCGATGTGGGCGCGTGCGGCAGCACGGTCGTCGGTGACCACAACGCCCTTACCGGCGGCCAGGCCGTCGTCCTTCACGACGAAGCGGGGGCCGAAGCGGTCCAGGGCGGCCTCGATCTCGGCATCCGACGTACCCGGCTGCAGAGACTCCGCCGAGGCGGTGCGGACCCCGGCGCGCGCCATGACGTCCTTCGCGAAGGCCTTGGATCCCTCGATCTGGGCCGCGGCCTTGGATGGGCCGAAGACCGCGAAGCCTGCCTCCCGCAGATCGTCGCCCACGCCCGCGACCAGCGGGATCTCCGGGCCGATCACGACCAGATCCACCCCGAGTTCCTGGGCCAAGCCCACCGGATTCGAGTCATCCGGGTGGAGCGTGGCGATGGCCTTCATCCCCGGGTTGCCGGGGCTGACGTGGACCTCAGAGACGGACTCATCGCGGGACAGGGAATAAGCCAATGCGTGCTCGCGGGCACCGCTGCCAAGTACAAGAATGCGCATAGTGTCCCAGTCTAGCGAGCCAGCCGGACAGAGCGACGCGACGCTGCCCCAAAGCCGGTGTTCGCCGATGGTTTCGCGGGTAACATCGCGAGCTATGGCTACCGTTTTCACGAAAATCATCAACGGCGAACTGCCGGGTCGCTTCGTCTACCGCGACGCCGAGGTCGCCGCATTCCTCACCATCGAGCCGGTTGCTTACGGCCACGTGTTGGTTGTCCCGACCCAGGAGATCGACCGCTGGACCGACGTCCCGGCCGAGCTGTGGGGCAAGCTCAACGAGGTCGCCCAGGTGATCGGCAAGGCCATCTGCGAGGTCTTCGACGCCCCGCGGTGCGGCTACATGATCGCTGGTTTCGAGGTGCCGCACACCCACATCCACCTGTTCCCGGCCTCCGACATGTCCGGCTATAGCCTGCAGAACATCATCCCGATGGATCAGACGGACCCGGAAAAGATGGACGATGCGGCGGCGAAGATCCGCGCGGAGCTGCGCAGCCAGGGGGTTGCTGGCGTGCCGGAGGACGAGGCCTAACACCAGCGCTCTAGAACGATATGTCCCCATCTACGCCCCGGAACCCAGGCCGCAGCCCCATCCTGCACTCCGGTCTGGGCCAGGAGGCTACCCCGCGGCGCTCGCTGCTGGCTCACATCCCGGATCTGGGCGAATGGAATGAATCCCCCACCCACCGGGTGCTGCCCTCCGAGCCGCGCCCCATCGTGGTGGTGCACGGCACCGTGGGTGGTCGCGGGAACTTCGCGCGCATGGTGCCCTACCTGCGCAGCACCTTCGACGGGCGGGACCGGCGAGTGTTCTCCGTCAGCTATGGGGACAACGGAACCACGCCGTTGGCGCAATCCATCGCCCAAACCCGAGCGCAGATCGCCGCGCTCCAGGAAGCCACCGGCGCGGAGTCCTTCGACCTGGTTGCCCACTCCCAGGGCGGGTTGATCTCCTTGGCCGTGGCGAGCCGCCCCGGCGGGGAGGCAGTCAACCACATCGTGGGCCTGGGCGCGGACTTCCGGGGCGTGCACATGCCCTGGTCCGGGACCGCGCGGGAGACCCTGGTCAACCGGGTGATCAGCACCGTCATGGCTCCTGCCTTCGCGGAGCAGGTTGTGGGCTCCCCCGCGCTGGCCGATGCACTGGCGCCCGCCGGGGAGTGCACCGTGCCGATCACACAGATCGCCTCCGATTACGACCGCCTGGTCCCCCTCAACGCGGCCTTCGCCCTCGGCGACGCCGAACCGACCGGCGGTATCCCGCAGCATCCGGGCCCGTTGCGGCTAGTGCGGGTGCAGGACTTCTACCCGCAGCTGCAAGTGGCGCACAATATGCTGCCCCGCAACCAGAAGGTCAGTCTTCTGGTGAAATTTGCGCTGGAGAATCCTCCGGCGCCACGGGCAGCTGCACCCTGAACGTGGTGCCCTCCCCCACCGTGGAGTCCACGGTGATCGCCCCGCCGTGTGCCTTGACCAGGGACTGCACGATGGATAGGCCCAGCCCGGAACCGCCCGAAGCGCGGGAGCGGGAGCCGTCCGGACGGTAGAAACGCTCGAAGAGATGCGGCAGGGCGTCGGCAGGGATGCCCTCGCCATCGTCCTGGACGTCGATGGTGACCAGTCCTGGGCTCGTCTTGAGCAGGCTGATCTTCACGCTGGCGTCCTCACCCGCGTGCTTCAGCGCGTTCGTGAGGAGGTTGCTGATCACCTGGTGCAGGCGGTTGGCGTCGCCCATCACGACCGGGATGGAGCCGTAGTGATTCTCGATGCCGATGCTGCGCCCCGGGAAGCCCGCCCGGGCACCGTCGGCGGCACGCAGCGCCAGCTCCAGCACATCCACCCGCTGGTTCTGCAGCGGGCGGCCCTCATCCATGCGGACCAGGGCCAACAGGTCCTCCACCAGCAGCCCCATCCGCTCGGCCTCGTCGGAGATTCGGCCGATGACCATGTCCGCATCGTCGGTGGCCCCGGAGCGGTAGAGCTCCGCATACCCCCGCACGGAAGTCAGCGGGGTGCGCAGCTCGTGGGAGGCATCCCCGATGAAGCGGCGCATCGTGGCCTCGGACTTGCGGGCCTGGCGCTCGGAGGCACCCACCGCGAGGAACGCACCCTGGATCTGTGCGAGCATCCGGTTGAAGGCCTGCGCCAGGCGACCGACCTCGGTATCCGGCTCCCAATTCGGGACGCGCTGGTCCAGGTGCCCCTGGGAAATCAGGGAGGCGGTCTCCTCCACCTGGTTCAGCGGGCGCAGCGCGCGGCGCACCAGGTACTGGGAGACGATCATGATGGAGGCCACCACCAGGAAACCGATGATGATCTGCAGGTACACCAGCCTGCGGATGGTGTGTTCCTCGCCCTCCAGGGGCAGGGCGACGATGGTGACGGTGCCGTCCTGGTTCTCGACGGAGGCCGCACGCCACGGGGCGTGGGACGCGCTCCCCGCGCGGGCGGGCACCGTCACGGGCTCCCTCGGCTGCTCCAATCCCCGCAGCTCCGGGGCGGAATCGAAGACCGAGTTCAGTGGTTCGATGGAGATCTCCCCGTCCACCACGCGGACGAAGAAATCCGTGGGCGGCCGGTTGGGCTGCGGGGTGCTGCTACCGGGTCTGTCCTGGTAGGAGCGTTCGTCGTCGGTGGTCCGGTAGGCCCAGCCGTTGATCGCACTATTGAGCTGGTCATCCACGCGCGAGACCATGAAGTGCTGCAGCGTGGAGGTCGTCACCGCGCCGGAAAAAGACAGGCCGAGTGCGGCGAGGAACGTCATCACGACGACGAGGCTGACACGCAGCGGGAAGTTCGACAGAAAGCGCCCGGGACGCTGGAACTCACCGTGCTCGCCGTCCACCGGCCAGTCAGCGGTGCCGGCATCGTCCGCGCCAGGGGAACCAGCGGAGTTCGCTGTCCCGGTGGCGGGGACGTCCGAATTCTCAGGGAGGGAAGCCATCGACCAGGCAAAACCTAGGAGCGCGGCTTACGCAGCACGTAACCCACGCCGCGGACGGTGTGGATCAGGCGGGGTTCCTTCGTGTCGATCTTCCGGCGCAGGTAGGAGACGTAGGACTCGACGACGTTGCCGTCCCCGCCGAAGTCGTAATTCCACACGTGGTCCAGGATCTTGGACTTGGAGAGGACGACCTCTGCGTTGACCATCAGGTAGCGCAGCAGCTGGAACTCCGTCGGGGACAGGTCCACGACCTCCCCGGCCTTGGTGACCTCGTGCATGTCGTCGTCCAGGGTGATGTCCTCGTAGGTGATGAGGCTGGATTCCTCGGAGTCGTCCTTGGCCACGCGGCGCAGGATCACACGCAGTCGGGTGATGACCTCCTCCAGGGAGAAGGGCTTGGTGACGTAGTCGTCCGCGCCGATGGTCAGGCCGTGGATGCGATCCTCCACGCCATCCTTGGCGGTGAGGAACAGGGCCGGGGCGTCGTGGCCGGCCTCGCGGAGCTTGTTGAGCAGGGTGAAGCCATCCATGCCTGGCATCATGACGTCCAGAATGAAGGCGTCGGGGCGGTAGGTTTCCGCGATCTCCAGCGCGGTCTGCCCGTTGTCAGCAGTCTCCACGTCGAAGCCCTGGAACTTCAGGCTGACCTTGATCAGGTCGGAGATGTTGTCCTCATCGTCGACGACGAGAACCTTAACGGGCTGCGTGTTTGGGGTAGTCATGGCTCTATCTTCACCGATCTGCTTCCACCGAGACTGGGAGCTTGCTGAATGCTTGCTGTACATATTTTAGCGCTTGTCCGCTGGAGAATATTCCCGTCGCGGGCGGTGTGGGGTCCGGCAGCACTGAGACGCGATAGCGGCGGATCCCGGGGGACCTGGCTCGCCCCACGCCGCCCCACGGGCAGCGTTGCCAGTTGAACGCAGCATTAACAGGAGGCTCAACCGGCGCGTTCAGCTTTCTCTCACGTACAAATGGGTTTATTCTGAAGCGCATGACTCGTTACATCGGCAAGCACCGCAAGGTGTCCAACACCTCCAAGAAGCAGTTCGCTGGCGCTGCTACCCTCGCGCTCGGCGCCTCCACCCTCGGCGTTGGGGCATCCGTCGCCACCGCCTCTGAGGCCAGCGCTGCCCCGCAGCTCGGCTCCTCCGTGGCCGGGTCTTCCCTGCCGCCGCAGATCGCTCAGCTGCAGGCTGACTTCGACGCCCAGCTGCGCCAGGCACAGGCCAATGGCGTGACCGCCCTGTTGAACGCCCGCGACGCGCTCGTGGCCCAGGCCAAGAACCTGCCGCCGCAGTTCCGCACCCCGGTTGTTCAGGGCATCGATAACTTCGTCAACGCTGTCGCACCGGGCGCCCTGCAGCAGCGCGAGGCTGCTCGCGCGCCGAAGCCGGCCCCGAAGCCAGCACCAAAGAAGCAGGCCCCGAAGAAGCAGGCCCGCCCGGCCTCCAACCCGTGCCCGGCTTCCGCGCACGCATGCGTTGATATCAAGGCCCAGCGCGCCTGGCTGCAGAGGGGCGGCAACCGCTCCTACGGCCCGGTCGTCGTCTCCACCGGCCGCCCAGGCCAGGAGACCCCGCGCGGCATGTTCACCGTGACACGCAAGGTCAAGGACGAGATCAGCTACGAGTTCGGCAATGCACCAATGCCGTACGCCGTCTACTTCACGAACAACGGTCACGCCTTCCACCAGGGCACGACCAACGTGCAGTCCGCCGGCTGCGTGCGCATGGATCGCAAGTCCGCCCAGACCTTCTTCAACTACCTGCAGCCGGGTGACAAGGTCTACATCTACTAATCCCCGACCTGCTGAAAGCTCCTTAGATTTTGGAGCCCACCGGCGCCGAGCACGGATCCTCGATCCCGCGGTTCGGCGCCGGTGTTCTATATTTGGGGGCATGAGCGAGGATATTCAGGCAGAGTCAGCAGCCGAGCGCCCGAACACGGACGCGGTCGCATTTCGTGTCGCGACCGAGGGCGACCGCGGATTCATCACGGAAATGTTCCGCGAAACCGATACCTGGGGTGACCCTGGGAAAGACCTCTCCGAGCACTTCCAGGATGACCTGGTCCGCTACGTAGACATGTGGACCGCGGAGCAGGGCGGAATCATCGCCGAGTACGAAGGCGCGCCCGCGGGCGCTGCATGGCTGCGTAACTTCACCGAATCCGAGCCCGGCGCGGGCTATATCTCCGATGACATCCCGGAGCTGGCCATCGCACTCCGCCCGACGATGACCGGCCTTGGGCTCGGCCGCAAGCTACTGGGTACAACCCTGGACCACGCCCGTGCGAAGGGCTACCACTCCGTCAGCCTGGCGGTGGACTTCGGCAATGACCGCGCCCGCCGCATGTACTCCAAGTTCGGATTCATCGACCACGGCGTGGCACCCCACGAGGAGTGCTACGTCATGGTCTACCGCTTCTAGCAAGCGCCCCTTCCCCGCTCCCGGTCGGACTAATAAACCCGCTGGGCGCGATTGAGGCCCGCGCCAACGCTACGGGCACCAGGGGAGCCCACCTCGGCCCGGAAGCTATTGCCCAGGCGGAACGGGGTGTCCTTGGCCAGCACGTGGTCCACGTAGTGCCAGTCGCACTGCGTGGCCTTCTGCCCCACCTCCACGGCCATGTAGCCGTGATCGGTGAAGTTGATCCACTTGAACCAACGGTTCACCCCGGAGAGCAGGTTCTCGCCGGTGTACAGCAGCTGCCGAGTGGCGGCGTCGAAGGCGCGGCTGACCGCCAAAGAATCGAAGGCGCTCTTCGCGGTCACCGACGGGGTCACGAACTCAGTGGCCACCGCCTTCGTGTTCTGGCCTGTGCGGTAGCCGAAAATATCCCGCGGAATATCGTTCGCCCAGGAACTGTGGATATCCCCGGTCAGGAAGACCACGTTCTTATCCGGCAGCCCGGCGATCATGTCGATGATCTTCTGCCGCTCCACCATGTAGCCATCCCACTGGTCGGGGTTCAGCGGGATGCCCTGCTCCGGCAGGCCGATCTTCTCCACCAGCCAGTCGTGCAGCTTCGGGTCCAGGGTCGCCGGCAGGGTCATCGGCGCGAACATCACCTCGTTGGCGATGACCTGCCACTTCGCGGTGGAGGACTTGATGGCGTTGCTGAACCACTCGAACTGGCTGCGCCCCATCATGGTGCGGCCCTCCCGACCGGCGGCGCGAATGAAGTCCGGGTCGGAGTCCAGCAGGTGGTCACCGGATTGGATCAGCTGCGCATCGCGGTAGGAGCGCAGGTCCGGGATGATGATCTCCATCAATGGGCCGTACTGCAGGGTGCGGTAGAGGTGCTGGGCGCGCGCTTCGGGGCGCACCCGCACGGGCATCCACTCGAAGTACGCGCGGGAGGCGGCTGCCTTTAGCGCCGGGTAGTCGTCCCCCTTCTTGAAGCTCTCCCCGGTCGCACCCTCGCGCCAGTTATTGTCTGCGAACTCGTGATCGTCCCACACGCAGACCATCGGCTTGGCTGCATGCAGGTCGGCGAGGTCGGCGTCCTTGCGGTAGCAACCCTGGCGGATGCGGAAATCCGCGAGTGTCTGGGTGACGTGCGCGGGCTCCACGGTGCGGGGCTGCTGGCCGTACACGCCGGTGTAGCCGCCCGTCTCGTATTCATAGGTGTAGTCCCCCAGGTGCAGGACGAATTCCAGGTCATCGCGCTCGGCCATGTCCCGGTAGCTGCGGAAGAAGCCGGCCTCGTAGTTCGAGCAGCTGCACACGCCGAAGCGGATCGCGCTGACATCGTCGCCGGATCCGGGGGCGGTGCGGGTGCGCCCCACCCGGGAGGTCGCCTTCCGCTCCCCCAGGTCGGCCGTGAAACGATAAAAATACGTGGTGGCGGATCCTAGGCCGGTGGCGTCGACCTTGACGGTGTGATCGAACTCGGCGCTGGCGGTGACCTTCCCGGATGCGGCGACGTCCTGAAATTCCGGGTCGGTGGCGACCTCCCACGTCACGGGGACGTCCGGCCCCTTCCCCGAGCCGGGCTGTGCGTCCTTCGTTGGGGTCACGCGGGTCCAGATGATGACGGCGCTGGCGGTCGGATCCCCGGAGGCGACGGAGTGGGCGAAGACCTCGGGGTCCCAGTTCTCCGCACCCAACACGGTGCGGGCGGGGGCTGCCTGGGCGGCAGGCAGCAGGCTCCCCGCGGCGGCCACCCCACCGGTGGCGGCCATTCCCTGCAGGACGCGGCGGCGAGCAAGCGTTGCCATTAGCCAGCCACCTCCACGGAGCCGTCGTCGGCGATGGTGACCTGGGCGGTGAGCGCCTTGGCCAGGTTGAGTCGCTGCCAGGAGCCCTCCGGGCCCTGCTTATCCAGCGGGTACCCGGCCGGGCCGGCGGTCTGGCGGAGGATCTCGGCGCGCTGGGTGTGGGAGAGGTTCGGGTATTTGCCCAGCAGCAGGGCGGGCGCGGCCTGCGGGACCACCATTGGGGCGGACTCGGAGTAGACCGGGGTGAAGCCGTAATTCATCAGCTCGGTGTAGCGATCCACGGATTCTGGGTTATAGCCCTTACCGGCCTCGGCCTGCTTCTGTGCGCAGTTGGCGAGGGTGTCGCCGCAGCGCCACTCGAGCTCAGCGCGGATCTCCTGGGCGGCAGCATTCAGGTTGGCGCGCATGCGCGGGTCGTTCAGTCGATCCGCGGCGGCAGCGGTGCCGACCATGCGACCACCAATAACGTCCAGCGGGTAGTGCACGCCCAAGACCACGCGGGAGTAGCCACCCTCGGCTCCGCGTGCGAGCAGCTCTGGAGCGAACTCGGGGAGCATATAGGACAGCAGCGTGGTGGTCCAGGTGGACTGATTCGTGTGCCCGGAGGGGAAGGACTTCGAGGTGCTGTAGAAGTCCTTGCCCGGCAGGTTGTGCTTTGTGATCCTCTCCGGTGCGGCGACGAACGGGCGCTCGTTGTTGTAGTAGGTCTTCTCAATGAAGGTGGAGGAAGCTACTCCCCCGGCGCGTGCGGTGGCACCGCCGAAAAGCATCTGGGTCTTGGGAAGACGATGCTCCTTCAGCGCCTGGCGGAAGTGCTCGCCGAGCTCCTCGCCGAAGGCGTCGGCGAAGATGCGGAGCACACCTTCCTTGGAGGTCGCGGCGTCCTCTTGGGCCTGGGCAATCCGGGCGGTGGGGGCGTTGTTGTTGATCTCGGCGACCTGGTCAAGGTTGGATTTCATGACGTCCGGGCGCTTGGCCCGCAGGTCATTGAAGCCGTCGATGAGGGTGACGTAGTTGCCATAAGGGTGGGAGCTGAGGTCCGACAGGTACCAGCCATACTCGGAGGCCGGGAAGGCCTGCGGCTGCGGGGCGCCGTTGTGGGGGACGGGGTCGTAGGAGCCGGGGAGCTGGACGGATCCGGTGGCGGAGCTTTCCGGCAGCAGGTTGCCTCGAGGTGCGGTACCGGCCTGGGAGGAACCGGCCGGAGCGGCGAGCGCTGCGGTGGTGGCTGCCGGGCTCGCGGCGATGCCGCCGACGAGGGCGGCGGCGAGGGCTGTTGCAGCCGCGCGGGCGGCGATCTTATTCGAGCGCGACAGGCGAATTGCGGTCAATTGAGGCATGAAAAAGCTTTCACATTACGCGTGGGGTGAATTATTACTTCTGGCGAGAAAGCCGCGCCGAAGAAATACTTAACGTCTTTCAGCGGCACGAACACACAGCAGAAGAATAGCTTCGAAACAGCCTTGTGCCAGCGCGGATATGAATTTCCCCCATTTGGGTCTAATTAGAGAAACGCTTCTCCAACCCCAGTTATATCGCGAGTTAATAGAGGGCAAAACTGGAGTTAATTTTTATTTCGCCTGAAAAGTAATTATTCCAAAACTCTCTCTTTCTCCCCATTTATTAAATGCCCCAAACCACTAAGAACTTATCCCCGCCACCCGCACGGCCTCCCGGGCGCACCCCGGAGCAAGAGTCAAGACATAAAGAAAAGGCCCCGGTTTCCCGGAGCCTTTCACAGAGCCGAAGACGAGACTCGAACTCGCAACCTACGCATTACAAGTGCGTTGCGCTGCCAATTGCGCCACTTCGGCACACCCAACGCCCCGTACGAGGCATGAGCGCTTAAAGAGTAGCAGCCCACCACGAGAGCCCACGAATTTCTAGACCCACCATCACCTCAAGTGCGGGAGGGGGCCTTGTGTACGGTGTGGTTGTGGCAAATTATCTAGCTCGGTTCGCCCGACGCGCCAGCGACATGCTCTTTACCGGCAATCGCGCGACCATCGACGGGATTCGGTTAGCGCCGCCGCCGACGCCGCTGGCCCCGGTGAACCTCACGGACCCGGAGGAAATCCACCGCGTACTGAACCTTGCTGCACGCATCGGGGACCAACTGCTGGCCGCCGGCACCGGCAATTCGGACGCGAAGGCGGAGATCAAGGCGATCGCCGCCGCGTATGGCCTGCACTACACTCACGTGGACATCACGCTGAACACCATCACCGTGTACGCCCACAACGACGAGTCCCGCAGCCCCGTGTCCGCCTTCCGAGTCGTGAAGACCCTCAGCACGAATTTCTCCCGCCTCACGGAGATCGACCGGCTGGTGCGTTCCATCATCGCCGGCGCCACCCCGCTGGATACCGCGGAGCAGATTCTCGCCCAGATCGAGCGCAGCCCCCTGCCGTTCCGCACCCGCTGGGCTTTGCTCTCCTGGGGTGGGTTTGCCTTCTCCATCGCCCTGCTGCTGGGCGGTGGCTACGCCGTCGCTTTCGTCGCGACGATCACGACCCTGTTCATCATGTTCTCGACGGCGTGGTTGGCGTCGAAGTCGCTGCCGGAGTTCTACCAGAACTTCCTGGGTGGCTTCATCGCGGTCTTGCCCGCCGCGGTTGTCACGCAGTTCGCGACGGAGCGTGGCTGGTATTTCCCACCCTCACTGGTGGTGGCGTCCTGTATCGTCGCGCAGCTGGCGGGGTTGACGCTGGTCCAAGCGCTCCAGGATGCGGTGACGGGGGCGCCGGTCACCGCTTCTGCCCGCTTCTTCGAGACGGTGCTGAACACGGGCGCGATCATCGCCGGCATCGGCGCGGCCCTGCAGTTCGTCCACATGGTCGGCATCGACATGACGCCCCTGGACGTGTCCACCACCTCAGGCGTACTCGGCGGGACGACGGTGCGCGTGCTCTCTGGCGCGGCGGCGACGGTCTTCTTCTGCCTGGCCTGCTTCACGGAGCGGCGCGCGACGGTGGTCGCCGCGGCGACCGCGTTGGTCGCCTCCATCGCGCACAATATCGTCCAGGTGCTGGCCGAGAGCTCCACGATGATGCCGGCGGCAGCCGCCGCGATTCTGGTGGGCATGACCGGTGGTCTACTTTCCCGCCGGTACATGGTGCCGCCGCAGATCACCGCGGCTGCGGGCATCACCCCCTTCCTGCCAGGCCTGGCGCTATACCGGGGGATGTCCTCGATCCTGCAGGACAAGCTGGTCATCGGTATGTCGAACCTGGCCTTGGCTGCGGCGACGGCGACGACGCTGGCTGCCGGCGTGGTTTTCGGCGAGTGGGTGGCCCGTCGCCTGCGTCGCCCGCGCATCCTGCACCGGGAGTACGGCCTGCGCCGCCCCCGCATCGCGGTGCGCGAGCGCCGGCCACGGCGCCGACACGGCAACCATGCGGCACACCCCCTGGACCAGCACCCGATGGACCGCTCGGTGCCGCGGATGAGCCGCAAGCGGGAGGGCACCCGGTCCCTGTGGAGCATCGACTCCCTGCTGCGCACGAGGCAGCGCCGCAAGCTCGCGAAGATCCGGGAGAACGAGAAGCAGGCACAACAGCAGCCGCAGGAGCAGGCCGACTCCCCGGCTCAGCAGGACCTCACCGGCGATGGTGCCTCAGCTGCGGGCTCCGAACACGGCCGGGACTGATTAGCGTAGAATAGGCCCGTTACCAGGCAACGAGTTTTTGATTCACCGTCAAAGCCCACCGCCAGTTCAAGAGTTTTCGTGAAAGAGGATGCCAGTGCCCCCAAAGGTCACAGACAATCGTCCAGCTAGCGCCGAGTCTCTGCACGCCGTACCGGTGGAAACCGCTCTCGCCGCCCAGCGGATCGTTGCCACCTATGCCGAGGACTTCCTGGACGGCGTGACCCTGATGAGCATGCTCGGCGTCGAGCCGGATGGCCTGATCCACCGCAAGGTCGTCGAGGAGATGGAGGCCAACGAGGCCGCCACGAAGAAGGCGAGCCGGAAGACCACGAAGAAGTCGGCAAAGAAGGCCGCCAAGAAGAGCACCAAGAAGGCTGCGAAAAAGGCGACCAAGAAGGCCACGAAGAAGGCTGCGAAGAAGAGCGCCAAGAAGGCCGCTAAGAAGGCGACGAAAAAGGCCACGAAGAAGGCCCAGTAGTCCGCGTACACTTGGTGCCATAATCGGCACCTAGGAAGCGCTTCAGGAGGCACGATGGCCACCGACGGTGGTTCGGATTTTCTTGTTATCGCCAACCGTCTGCCCGTCGACCGGATCGACGATAAGTGGGTCGCCTCCCCGGGCGGGCTCGTCACGGCGCTCAAGCCAGTGCTGCAGCACAATAACGGCGCGTGGATCGGCTGGCCGGGAACGACCAAGAAGGTCAAGTCCAAGGAAATGCCGTCGCGTAAGAAGACCGGCATCGACCTCATCCCGGTGAATCTCTCCGAGACGGATTACGAGGAGTTCTACGAGGGCTTCTCCAATGCGGGGCTGTGGCCGCTGTACCACGACCTGATTGTGCATCCGCGCTATAAGCGGTCCTGGTGGGCGAGCTACCACGCCGTCAACCGCCGTTTTGCGGATAAGGCGATCAAGGAGGCCGCGCCCGGCGCGACGGTGTGGGTGCAGGATTATCAGCTGCACCTGGTGCCCGGCATGATCCGCGCGGCGCGCCCGGACCTGAAGATTGGTTTCTTCCTCCACATCCCCTTCCCTGCCCCGGAGCTGTTCCGCCAGCTCCCGTGGCGCCGCGAGGTGCTGGCCGGCACGCTCGGCGCGGATCTCATCGGCTTCCAGACCCAGGACAGCGCCCGGAACTTCCTGCATACGCTCCGCGCACTGGATTTCGACGTTCATTACGACGACCCTACGGATGCCGAGTTCGTCAATGGTGCCCGACTTCCGGAGGAGAACTCCGTCATCGGTTGGTGCACCACGAATCCCACGGCGACCAGTGCTGCCGCAGCCGATGCGCAGGCCGAGGTCGATGGGAAGGCTCAGCAGGCCCGAGAGCATGTCACCCGCATCGGGGTGTTCCCGATCTCCCTGGACTCCGCCGCTGTCGAACGACAGGCACAGCAGCCGGAGACGCTGGCCAAGGCGCAGCACCTGAGCCAGCAGCTCGGCTCGCCGAAGGTGCTGATGGCCGGGGTGGATCGGCTGGATTATACGAAGGGCATCGTGCAGCGCCTGCTGGCTCTTGAGGAGCTGCTGGACTCCGGGGAGTTGAAGAAGCACGGTCTCAAGGCCAAGGACATCTCGATGGTGCAGGTGGCCACCCCCTCGCGGGAACGGCTGGAGGACTACCAGGCCACCCGCAAGGACGTGGAGCGCATCGTCTCCCGCATCAACGGCAAGCATGGCTCGATGGGCCGGCCGGTGGTCAGCTATGTGCACAATAACCAGTCCTTCAAGAAGCTGGTGGCGCTGTACCTGGCGGCGGATATCATGCTGGTCACCGCGCTGAAGGACGGGATGAACCTGGTGGCCAAGGAGTACGTAGCCTGCCACTCGGATGGCACGGGTGCCCTGGTGCTCTCGGAGTTCACGGGCGCAGCCACGCAGCTGACCAGCGCGTTCATGTGCAACCCTTACGATAAAACCCAGCTTTCGCAGACCATCCTCGCGGCGGCGACCTCCACGCCTTCGGATCGCCGGGCGCGGATGCGGAAGATGTGGGAGAACGTCCGCGAGTTCGACGTCGACCACTGGGCGGACAGCTTCCTGGCCGAACTGCGCGCGGACAACGCCGTCGTGTACCCGGGTGGGGAGGAACGTTGATGGAACTCAGAAACCTGCGTGGAGCTCAGCGGGGCCGAACCGTGGCCCGGGCGGGTGCCGCCATCCTCGCTGCCGCCGGCCTGCTGGGGCTTAGTGCCTGCGGCGAGTCCGAATCCCCGGTGGGTTGGACGCAGTGGCAGGTCACCCGCATCTACCAGGACCCGGAGACTCCGGCGGATCTGCCGGAGACCCAGGAGGGCCGCCTCTTCCTGGTCATTGGTGAGGACTCCCTGACCGGGGCGAGCGGCTGCCTGAATCTCAAGGCCGACGTGCAATGGCGGGAGAAGGAATCCCAGCTGGAGGTCGGTCAGCTGAGCGTCGAGGAAATCGGCGGCGAATCCCAGTGCGCACCGAGCGATGAGCGCAACGCTAAGCGCCTTCGCGACGTCCTGGAGAACCAGACACTGACCTACACGCGCGACGGTGGACGCTCGCTGCGGCTGCAGCAATTCCACCCAGACGCCCCGGAGTGGGAGACCCCGAAGTCGCTGAGCATGGTCTCCCGCGCCTAAGCGGCGCCCCCAGGGGCCGCCACGGGCCCCCGAGAAGAGAACACTTTAAGGAGCTCGCCAATGCCCGCCACCCCGATCCCAGGCCCGCAGAATCCCAACTCACCGCGCCCCAAGGAACAGGATCCCAACACGCTGGATTCCGACGATCTGGGCCCCGACACGCTGGGTTCCGACACTCTGGGCCCCGACACGCTGGGTTCCGACACTCTGGGCCCCGACACGCTGGGCGCACAGGACCTCTCCTACCTCGCGGCGGCAGAGAAGCTGCTGCTCGCGGTGGACTTCGACGGCACGCTGGCGGAGTTCTCGGACTCCCCCACCGACGTGCGCGCGGTCCCCGGCGCGCTGGAGGCACTGCACGAGCTCGCCGGGCTCCCGGGGGTGACGGTGCTCATCATCTCCGGCCGCCAGCTGCGCGAACTCTCCGCGGTCACCGGCCTACCGGTACTCGAAAGCCCGGGCCCGGACGATATCCGCCTGGTCGGCTCCCACGGCGCGGAGGACTCACTCTCGGGTGGCACCGACACCTCGAGCGAGGACGCCGCCGGCAGCACCGCGGACGCTGCCGCGAACTCCGCTTCCTCGGCTCAGGCGCAGGTGTTGCAGAAGCTGGGCAGCCACGCCGAACAGATCGCGGCAGCCAACCCCGGCATGTGGGTGGAGTACAAGCCGTACTCGGTGGGCCTGCACACCCGGCAGGCCACCAGCCCCGAGGCCGCGGAGCAGGCAAATCACCGCTTGGCGGAGTTCGCGGCCACCTGCAGCAACCCGGCGGTTCCGGTGCAGGTCACCTGGGGTCGCGACATCCTGGAACTCAGCGTCGCCACCGCAACAAAGGGCAGCTACGTGGTGGGCCTGCGCACCCAGCTGCCGGAGCACGTGGTCTTCTTCCTAGGCGACGACGTCACGGACGAAACCGTCCTTGCCACCCTCACCCAGCCACGCCCGGACGTCGGCGTCCACGTGGGCGGCCGGCTCGCAGACACCACCGCGGCGACCCGTAGCCTGGGCAGCCCCTTCGACGTTCGAGACGCACTCCAGCAGCTCGCGGAGCTGCGTCATTAGTGCCCGCGGTGCAGTCGCCCGCGGAGCTGGATCCTTTGAGCCCGCGGTGCAGTCGCCCGCGGAGCTGGGTGGTTAGTGCCCGCGGTGCAGTCGCCCGCGGAGCTGGGTGGTTAGTGCCCGCTTTCCCTAAGCCCGCGGGGCGGCGATAGAAGTTCCGTCCAGCACCGTGGTCTCCAGGTAGACCGCCGGCGGGTTCTCCGACTGCGCCCGCGATGGCGCGGACTTCCGGTTCTTCGCCGCCTTCCGGCGCTCGCTGATCTCCTCCGCGAGCTGCTCCCCGCTCAGCCGCCCCTTGGTGCGGGAGGGCTGGCGCACCGTGACCAGACCTGCGGCCTCGGCCTGCGGGATGCCGTCGAAACCGGTCACCGAGAGATCGCCGGGCACGTCGATGCCCGCCGATTCGGCGTAGCGCAGCAGACCGAGCGCCATCGAGTCGGTCGTACACACCACGGCGGTGAGATCCGGGTTATTCTCCAACAGTTCGCGGGCCGCGTCCTCGGTAGTTCCAGCGTCGTTAATGTGGCGCTCCACGAGGGGCACGCTGGCGGTGTCGATGCCCGCCTCGGCGAGAATCTCCAGCGCGCCGGTCACACGATCCCGCTGCACGTTCATGCGCGCCCCGGCAAGCCGCTCCTGGCTGACGGGCCCGTTGTTGGGTTCCCGATCCAGCCGGATGCACAGGATGCCGATCTTCCGGTGACCTGCGTCGACGAGACGACGGACGACCGGTTTGATGGCCTCGCGGTCGTCGATACCGACGAAGCGAACCCCCTCCCGGCCGGCGGGCTGGTCACAGATGACGACGGGACGTCCCCGGCTGATGGCGGCCTCCAGGTAGGGATCCTCGTCGGCGACAGAGTAGACGATGAAACCGTCGACGGCGGCCTGGTTGACCAGGGCGGTGGCGTCCTTCCCATCAGACTGCACCCCGGCGGGGATGAGCAGCATGGACACACCCATCTCGCCGCAGGCCTGCGAGACGCCAGACATGAATTCAACAGAGGCCTGGTCATCGAAGGCGTAGGTCAGTTCCTCGGTCAGGAGAACGCCGACGGCCCCCGCCCGCTGGATGCGCAGGGAGCGCGCGATGGGGTCGGGCCCCGGGTAGCCCATCTTCTCCGCGGTCTGCAGGATCTTGGTGCGCAGCTCCTCGGAGAGTTGACCGGGCCGGTTATAGGCATTGGAGACGGTGGTTCGGGATACGCCCAACTCGGCGGCGATGGAGGCGAGGGTGCCTCGGCGGGCGGGTTGATTCATGCCTCTTACCGTAGGCGGTTGGCCAAAAAATTGCTGGGCGGAGGGGTGCTGCACTACATTGCTTATTGCAACCAGTTCCCATTACCAACAACCGTGAGAAGTTTTTATGAACTTTAGTGCAACCACCCGCAAGCGCGGCGCCGCCATCTTCGGCGTCCTCACCCTCACCGCAGGCCTCGCCGCCTGCTCCGAGGGCGGCTCGCAGGACAACCCGGCCGAGAACACGGAATTCAAGATCGTCACCTCGACCCCGGTCTGGGGAGACATCGCCAAGGCGGTCATCGAGAGCGTCGACGGCGCGGAGAAGACCTTCTCCGTCGAGACCATCATGGAGAACAAGGACGACGATCCGCACGGCTACGAGGCCACCGCGGCCGACATCGCGAAGGCGAAGAGCGCGGACCTCATCGCTGCCAACGGCGCGGGCTACGACAACTGGCTCACCGATAATGCGGACGACGCCCCGGTCGTTTCCGCTCTCCCGCTGGCTGCGGCCCACACGCACGACCACGGCGATCACGACCACGGGCATGAGGGCCACGATCACGACCACGGCCACGAGGGTCACGATCACGAGGGCCACGATCACGGGCATGACCACGGGCATGATCACGGCGATCACGAGGGTCACGATCACGACCACGAGCACGCACATGACCATGAGGGCCACGACCACGACCATGGGCATGATCACGAGGGCCACGATCACGGACACGATCACGGCAGCGGCCAGAACCCGCACGCCTGGCTGGACATGGACATCGTCAACGCCTTCGCCGATAACCTCGCAGCCCAGCTCCACGAGCTCGACGAGGACTTCCCTGCCGAGCTGGACGAGGACGCCGAGATCAAGGAGAAGACCGCGTCCTACACCGAGCGCATGAAGAAGCTGCCGGCCAAGAAGGTTATGCTGACCGAGTCCGTCGCCGAGGCCATCGTCGAGGATTCCAGCCTCGAGGACATCACCCCAGAGTCCTTCGCCAAGGCCGTGGCCCGCGAGGCCGAGCCCTCCGCAGCAGACCTCGCCGCCGCGAAGAAGCTGATCACGGACGGCAAGCTGGACGTCCTGATCACTAACGAGCAGGCCCAGACCCCGGCCGCCGAAGAGCTGACGAAGGCCGCCAAGGATAAGGACGTTGCTACTGTAAACGTGAACGAAACCCCGGACCGGGGCACCACGTACTTCGACTACGTGGATGACATCCTCAAGCAGCTAGAGGACGCATGAGATTAGCGTTTCACAACGCCGCGATTGAACCCCTGTGGCGCGACCTCAACCTCGAGGTCGCCCCGGGGGAATTTCTCGCTATTTTGGGCTCAAACGGCGTGGGCAAGTCCACCCTCTTCCAGACCGTGCTGGGGCAGCGCGCGCTGACCCGCGGCAGCGTCGAGGTGGAAGGCACGATCGGCTACATCCCGCAGCAGCGAATGTTCCCCGCGAACCTGCCGATTCGCGCACGCGACCTCGTGGGCCTTTCCACCGCCCACGGCGTGTTCCGCAACCGCCGCCCCCGCCGGAAGCAGGTCGACGCCGCGCTCGCCGAGGTGGGCGCCGCCGGGCTCGCGAACCGCCGCGTCGGGGAGATGTCCGGTGGCCAGCAGCAGCTGATCCGCCAGGCCCAGGCGCTCGCAGGCGACCCGGAGATCCTGCTGTGCGACGAGCCGCTGCTCTCCATGGACCTGCGCGCCCAGCGCGCCACCGTTGAGCTGCTGGAGCGCCAGCGGCGGGAACGCAACGCCGCGGTGCTGTTCATCACGCACAACATCAACCCGATCCTCGAGGTCACCGACCGGGTTCTCTACATCACCCCGCACGGGCACCGGCAGGGCACGGTCAAGGAAGTCATGAACACCGAAACCCTCTCGGAGCTGTACCAGACCGAGGTGAAGGTCATCGAGGTCGATGGGAAGGTGATCGTCCTATGAGCGAGTTTCACACCGGCCAGTGGTGGGCGGACACCCTCGCCCTGCTGGGCGTGGATTTCGTGCAGCAGTCCATCCTCGCGGCCCTGTTGCTGGGGGTGCTCTCCGGGGCGATCGCGCCGATCATCGTGATGCGCAATATGAGTTTCGCGGCACACAGCACCGGCGAGCTCGCGCTAATGGGTGCGGCGGCCGCCCTGCTCTTCGGCTTCAGCGTCTCCTGGGGCGCGCTCCTCGGCGCGGTCTGCGCGGCGGTGATCCTCGGGGTGGTGGGCGCCCGGGAGCAGGATTCCATCGTCGCCGTGGTGTTGAGCTTCGGCATGGGTCTTTCCGTGCTGTTTATCTACCTCTACCCGGGGCGCTCCTCCACCGCCTTTAGCCTGCTCACCGGCCAGATCGTTGGCGTGAGCTCGTCGAATATGAAGATGCTGGCGGTTATGACGGTGATCGTGGTCGCGGTCATCGCGCTGCTGTGGCGGCCGCTGCTTTTCGCCACCGTGGATCCAACGATGGCCGCTGCCAGCGGGGTGAAGGTGCGGTTGCTTTCCGTCCTCTTCGCCGCCTTGCTGGGCGCGGTGGCCAGCCAGGGCGTGCAGATCGTGGGAGCCCTGCTGCTGATCGCCCTGCTGATCACCCCAGGTGCGGCAGCAGTGAAGGTCACCGCCAACCCCTTGGTCGCCGTGGTTCTTTCCGCGGTGTTCTCGGTGACGGCTGCGGTGGGTGGCCTAGTGCTCTCGCTGGCGCCCGGTCTGCCGGTCTCCGTCTTCGTGACGACGCTGAGCTTCCTGATCTACCTGGTCTGCTGGTTCATCGAGTGGCTGCGGGGTCGCCGGATGGACGCCGACGAGGTGCGCGCCGCCTCCTATGCCGCAGGCCAGGGCTTAAGTGGGGTCGCCGGCCGGGCCGACCAGTCGGGCGCGGCCGGCCTGAGCTCTCAGCCGGGCACCGATAGTTCCGTGCCGCTGTGCGAGGCGGACTCCTGCGCCAACCCGGAGAACCACCAGCGCTGAGAGCCTCGGAAACGGGCTCATCCCCCGTTCACCTCATAGAAAAGGCCGCGCTAGCACTCGCTAGCGCGGCCGTTCGCTTGAATATCTGGCCCTACTTCTTCGCCACGCGGCGCTGGCGGGCGAACTCACTCAGCACCACGCCCGCAGCCACGGAGGCGTTGAGGGACTCAACCTTGTCGGCCATCGGGATCGAGAGGATCGTATCCGCGGTCTCCCCGACCAGGCGGGATAGACCCTTGCCCTCACTGCCGACGACGACCACCGTCGGCGTCGTGCCGTCGTAGGTGTCCAGCGTGTGGTCCCCGCCGGCGTCCAGACCGACGACCTGGTAGCCGTTCTGCTGGAACTGCTTCAGCGCGCGCACCATGTTCGTCGCCTTCGCGACCGGCAGGCGCGCCGCCGTCCCCGCGGAGGTCCGCCAGGTCACGGCGGTGACGGACGCGCTGCGACGCTCCGGGATCACCACGCCGTGGCCACCGAAGGCCGCCACGGAGCGGATCACCGCACCCAAGTTGCGCGGGTCGGTGATGTTATCCAGCGCCACGACCAGGCCGGGGGTGGCGGAGTCCGCGGCGCGCTCGATGAGGTCGTGGACATCTGCGTACTTATACGGCGGGATCTGCAGGCCAATGCCCTGGTGCAGCCCGTTGCCGGTCATGCGGTCCAGCTCCTGGCGGCTGACCTCCAGGACCGAGATACCGCGGCTGGAGCAGATGTGGACGGCCTCGGAGAGGCGGTCGTCGTTGCCGGTGCCCTCCGCGACGTACAGGGCGGACGCCGGGACGCTCGCGTGCAGGCACTCCACCACGGGGTTGCGGCCGACGACCAGCTCGTTGCCACCGAAGGCATCGCGGCGGTCGTGCGCCCCGGATGCCCGGCGCTGCGCGGCCTTCTTGCGCTTGTGCGCCTGGTGGTAGACGCGGTCCTCCGCCTTCGGGGTCGGACCCTTACCACGGAGGCCGCGGCGCTTCTCCCCGGCCGAGCCCTTCGACGGGCCCTTCTTGTTCTTGCGTACGCCGCCGTGCCGTCGCGAGTTGCCAGCCATCGTGCTCCCTAGTTGTGCGTGAATTATCGAGCACCAAGTCTATCGCCCCAGCGCCCATTCACACTATTGCCCGGCCACTGCTTTGCTGCTGTGGCTAGCTGGCGAAGGTAACCGGGATGTCTGCGACGTCCTCGAAGCCCTCGGTGTGGTCACCGAAAATCTTCAGAACGCATTCCTGCGTGGCGCAGTCGACGGCCTGGCCCTTCTGCTTTGCGGTCAGCTCGAACTCGGTCTCGCCTGCCGGGGAGAGGCTGGCGGTGCCGCCGTCCTTCTGCGTGATCCACTGCTGGGTTCCGGCCTCACCCCGCTCGCCGGTGCAGTCTGGCATCGGCTTACCCGGGACGCCTTCCGCAGCACAGATGGCGCCGTAGTAGCCCGCCTCCGGGTCCAGGCCGGTGACCTTGACGGAGATCTTCTGCCCATCTGCGAGGTTTTCAACTGGGTCTGCGGTGATCTTCACCTCGCCGCCTTCTGCAGCCTCGGCGCTTTCGCTGGACTCGGCGGCAGCGGACGTGCTCGGGGCCTCGCTCGATGCCTCGCTGGCTGGCGCTTCGGTGGTGGCGGTGGCCGACGCCTGCTCTTCCGATCCATCGTCTGAGCATGCTGCCAGCAGGGGCAGGCTCAATGCCATGAGTGCGGCGATAGCGGTTGCTGCGCGTGGGCGTGCGGTGCGGATTGTCTTCATTCTGGAACCCCTTCCTAAGGTAAAGCTAGGTTATGCTAGCCTCACCGAGGTTAACCTAACCTATGTTGTTATAGTCAAGAATTCCTAAGGACGCTCACCATGCGGACACCCCCACAGCGCGCACTTCTGCCGCTTTCCCTCGTGGCGGCGCTTGCCCTGAGCAGCTGCGGGGCACCAAGTTCGGGGCCCTCCCCCGAGGCCGAGCAGTCGCAGGCAACCTCGGCAGAAAAGACAGCAACTACTCGCGACGGCGAGAGTTCACACACCCCTACCCCCACGGGCCACGTCTCTGCACACCTCCCCAGCCGCGACCCCGACGTCCTCGTCGACCGGGAGACGGTGGAGCAGTCCCCGGCGCGGGACGCCCGCATCCTCACGCTAGATCGCGCAGGTGCGCTATCCCGTGCGGTATGGGCGCTGGGCATGGGGGAAAACCTCATCGGGCGAGACACCGCTTCCGATTTCCCGGGAGTCAAAGACCTCCCCCTGGTCACCCCCGGCGGCCACTCGATCAACGCCGAAACGGTGCTGGGCCTGCGCCCCGATATCATCCTCACCGATGGTTCGATCGGTCCGAGCCGGGTCATGAAGAAGCTGCGGGCAACTGGGGTGAAGGTCATCGATATCACCGCAGAACGCACCCCGGAGACCATCGGCACCCTCGTCGAGGAGGTCGCCGTCGGGATCGGCCTCGAGCAAGCCGCGGACCAGGTCACAGACCAGATCAACGAAAAGCTCAACCGGGCCACCGCATCCGCGCAGTCCCGCGCAGATGGCCGCAAAATGATGATCCTCTACGTGCGAGGAACCGGTGTGGCGATGATCGCCGGGCCGGAATCCGGTGGCCGAAGCCTCATCGAAAGGCTCGGCGGTACTGACGCCGGCGAGAAGCTGGGCATCAATGGCAGCTTCACCCCACTGACCCCCGAAGCGCTCATCGAGACTGCCCCAGACACGCTCATCGTCATGAGCAGTGGCCTGGAATCCGTCGGCGGAGTCAATGGCCTGCTGGAGGTTCCGGGCGTATCCCAGACCCCAGCGGGGAAGAACCGCTCCGTGCTGGACGTTCCGGATTCCGAACTGCTCTCCTTCGGGCCAAATACCCCGGGTGTCATCGATGCGATGGCGGAGGCGCTCTATGGCGACTAGCCTGCTCAAAAAGCAATCCAAGGCGCCTCGTTCGACTGCAGCCAAGGGCGGCCAAGCCACCGGGCTCGTCTTCCAACGCGACCCGCGGCGGGCCATCCGGAGGCGGTGGAACCGCCTGCGTGCCGCCAAAACCTCAGCGGTGATTACCACTCTCGCGGTTGGTCTGGTCGCGGCCATCCTGTGGTCCGTCGTGGTCGGACAATTCGGGGCCAGCGCTGGGCAGTCCCTCCGCTCCCTGGCGCACATCGTCACCGGCCTTGGGCAATCAACATCCCTTGATGTGGTGCTGTGGGAGGTCCGCCTGCCCCGGGTCTCCCTAGCCGCCATCGTCGGCGCGGGGCTGGCGGTCTCCGGCCTGGCGCTGCAAGCGGTGTTCGCTAACCCGCTGGCCGAACCCGGATTGATCGGTGTCTCCTCTGGTGCCGCAGTCGGGGCGTCGCTGGCCACCGTGCTCAGCACAGCGAGCGCTGCCGGAGCCCTTGGGTTGAGCAGCGCGGGGCTGGCAGCGATCCTGACCTCGAATTGGACCATCGCCATCGGCGCCTTCGCCGGCGGAATCGCAGCGACCGCCATCGTCGCAGCAAGCGCACGCGGAAGCCGCGACATTGCGCGCATCATCCTCGTCGGCGTGGCCGTCAACGCCGTGTGTGGTGGGATCGTCTCTTTCCTGACCTACATCGCCAGCACCACGGCGCGGGATCGCATCGTCTTCTGGCAAATGGGCAGCTTCGCGAGCGCCGACTGGTCCCAGGTGGGGATCATCCTGGCGCTCACCACCCCAGCCACCGCCCTGCTCTGGGTGCTAGCACCCAAGCTCGACATCCTGAGCTT
Organism: Corynebacterium sp. UMB9976; assembly: GCF_030212265.1. Classification (NCBI taxonomy): domain Bacteria; kingdom Bacillati; phylum Actinomycetota; class Actinomycetes; order Mycobacteriales; family Corynebacteriaceae; genus Corynebacterium; species Corynebacterium sp. UMB9976. The sequence continues at coordinate 41,197 of NZ_JASODY010000007.1, read as the reverse complement.
AGGGGAATCCCAGGCCGGACACCTCGGAATCAACGTGGTCGCGCTCCGCCGCGTGGTCATCGCTATCGCAGCGCTTGTCGTGGCTGCAGGTGTGGCGTTCTCCGGGATCATCGTGTTCATCGGGCTCGTGGTTCCGCATGCCCTGCGGCTACTCATCGGCCCCGGCCACCGCGCACTCGTTCCCGCGTGTTTCCTCGGTGGTGCGCTCGCCGCCACATTGGCAGACCTCGCCGCCCGGGCGCTGATCACCGGCACCGATCTGCCGCTGGGAATGCTGACTTCCATCGTGGGCGGCCCGATCTTCTTCTGGCTGCTGATTCGTTCCGATAGGTCGGTGAAGCACTAATGAGCATCACAGTAGAAAACCTGCATTTCAGCGTGGACGATCACGAATTACTGGACGACGTCAGCTTCACCGCTGCCGCCGGCCAGGTCACCGCGCTGGTGGGGCCGAACGGTGCCGGAAAATCAACCTTGCTCGCCGCGATCGCTGGCGACTTCGACATCAACTCCGGGCAGATCCTCCTCGCGGGCGAGGACGTCAGCCAGCTGAACAGCAAGCAGCTCGCGCGACGGCGGGCGGTACTCACCCAGCACCACCCGATCGGTGTGCCCTTCACGGCGGAGGAGGTTCTCGACTTCGGCCGGCACCCGTGGTCCACGCCGGACCCACAGCTTCGCCAGGAGGTGATCGCCACCTGCGAGATCGAGCACCTCCTCCCCCGGGTTCTCCCCACTCTCTCCGGCGGCGAGCGCGCCCGCGTGCACTGCGCCCGGGTGTTCTACCAGGACACCCCCGTGGTCCTGCTGGATGAACCCACCGCGGCTTTGGACCTGGCGCATGCCGAGGACGTCCTCAAAGCGATGCGCAGCCTCGCCGACGAGGGAAAGACGGTCGTGGTGGTTCTCCATGACCTCGCCGCCGCGGCGGCCTACGCCGACCACATCGTGGTCCTCAGCAGTGGCTGTGTGTTCGCCCAAGGCGCCCCCACCGAGGTCCTCAGCTCCGGGCTCATCAGCGCCATCTACGACGCCGATGTGGAAATACTCCAGGACTCGGCGGGCAACCCGGTCGCGCTCCCCCGGCGCAGAACAAACCCCAGTTCGCTCAAGAATCTTTAACCCTTACGGAAGGAAAACCCATGACCACCGCCACCCAGAACACCTTCTATGCCGAGGGTCAGCTCTCCGCCCTGCTCAAGAGCGAGACCGCCCAGGCGCACCACGACGCTGAAAACTCAGTGTTCATGACCCAGCTGCTGGACGGAAAGCTGGATATCAACGCGGTGGCTGCTCTGACTGGCCAGCTCTACTTCATCTACGAAGCCCTCGAATCCGCGGTACGGGCGAACCAGGACACAGCGGAACTGGCCCCGATCTACGATCCGCGCCTGGAGCGGCTTTCTGCGCTGGAGTCCGACCTGGAGCAGCTCTACGGCGGACAGTGGCGCGAGCACATTGCACCGCTGCCGGCGACCCAGAACTACGTCGAGGCCCTGCGCGAAATCGGCACGGAACAGGACGGCGCGGCAGCGCTGGCCCACCACTACGTCCGCTACCTGGGTGATATGTCGGGCGGTCAGGTCATCGCCCGCATGTTTGAGAAGTACTACGGCCTGGATGAGCGCAGCACGTCCTTCTATGATTTCGACGCCATCGGCCGGATCAAGCCCTACCGCGACCGCTACCGCATCACGCTCAACCAGCTCGAGCTCGGCGCCGAGGCCAAAGAAAATATCATTGACTGCGCCAGCGCGGCCTTCGCCATGAACCAGGCGGTGTTCCAGGCCCTAGCTGAGCAGCACGTCCGTTAAACCGCCCACCCCGGCCGGGGCGCCGGCGCCACGGGCGTGCCTCAGCGGAGCGGCACTACTCCTTCAGGCTCCACTGAGCCCCATCGGCGGTATCAGTGACCTCGATACCGGCTGCCGTGAGCCGGTCGCGGACCTCGTCCGCCACCGCCCAGTTCTTCTCCGCGCGAGCCTCCGCCCGGCGCTGCAGGTCGTCCTGCACCAGGGAATCTAGGGCGGTCATCGCTGCCGAAGAGCCCTGCCCGGCCATCGTCTGCTCCAGCCAGTGCTCGTCGAACGGGTCCACGCCGAGGACGCTCATCATCGCACGAACCTGCCCCGCGACCCGCATCACCGTCTCAGTGTCCTTGACCTCGAGGGCCTTATTACCCTCGCGGACGGCGTCGTGGATGACGGCCAGCGCCTGCGGCACCGCGAGGTCGTCATTCATCTTCTCGGCGAAGGCCTCCGGCCACTGGCCCACGGCCACCAGCTGTTCCGGGCCGCGGGCAGCCTGATCCCCGGCCGAGGCGGGGGCGTCGTCCTCAATGGCGGCGAGGTAGGCGGCCGCACGCAGCAGGAACTTCTCAATCCTGCGGTAACCGGCGGCGGCCTCGGCGAGTGCGGACTCGGAGTACTCCAGCATGGAGCGGTAGTGGCCGCTGCCCAGGTAGTAGCGCAGCTCCACCGGGCGGACCTTCTCCAGGATGTTCGGCACGCTCAGCACGTTGCCGAGCGACTTGGACATCTTCTCCCCGCTCATGGTCACCCAGCCGTTGTGCATCCAGTACTGGGCAAAGCCATCCCCGGCTGCGGTGGCCTGGGCGGCCTCGTTCTCGTGGTGCGGGAACTGCAGGTCCAGCCCGCCGGCGTGAATGTCGAACTCCCCTCCCAGGTAGTTCGTCGCCATCGCGGAGCACTCGATGTGCCAGCCCGGGCGCCCCCGGCCCCACGGCGTATCCCAGGCGGGCTCGCCCGGCTTGGCGGCCTTCCACATCGTGAAGTCGCGGGGGTCCTTCTTACCCGTGCCCGCGGACTCGCCCTGGTCCAGCTCGTCGAGCTTCTGACCAGAAAGGAAGCCGTAGTTCTCGATCGAGGCGGGCTGGGCATACACGTTGCCGTCGGCGGCATAACCGTGGCCGTTATCGATGATGCGCTGCATGTACTCGATCATCTGCGGGACGTGCCCGGTCGCCCGCGGCTCCACGGACGGAGGCAGCACGCCCAGCTGGTCATATGCCCAGGTAAAAGCGCGCTCGTGGGTGGCTGCCCACTCCCACCAGGGGCGGTTGTTCTCCGCGGCCTTGGTCAGGATCTTGTCGTCGATGTCGGTGACGTTGCGGACGAACGCGACGTCGTAGCCCTGGGCGAGCAGCCAGCGGCGCAGGACGTCGAAGGCCACACCGGAACGCACGTGCCCGATGTGTGGGATGGACTGCACGGTGGCGCCACACAGGTAGATGGAAACCTTGCCTTCGCGCAGCGGGGTGAACTCGCGGACCTTGCGGCTCGCGGTGTCGTAGATGCGCAGCTGGAGCGGCATCGGCTCCGACGCGTCGGTGGGCAAAGAATCAACCATGGTTGGCCGCCTTCTAGGGTCTCGCAGGTTTTTGCTCTGGCGGGCCAGGGCGGATACGCCCCGCGCCCCTCGTCACCGCAATTGTACTTCGGTGGCCGGTGGCTGCCGACCGGAAGGCTATCCTCGGTAGGCAGTCACCAAAAGACCTGCCCGAGGAGGATCATGGCCCACCGCCTAGCAACCATCGAAACCGCCGGCCGCCTGCGCACCATCCGTGTGGAGAGCTTCGACGGCACCCACGGCACCGGCACTGTCCTGGCCGACGGGGATCTCGGGGGTTTTCTTCAGGACGTCACCCTCTCGGCCTCCGCGAGCGCCGGGGAGAGCATTGAGTTCTCGGCCCGTCAGTTGGCTCCGGTGATCCCGAACCCGAGGAAGGTGCTGTGCACCGGGTTGAATTTCCGGGAGCACATCGTGGAGATGGGGCATCCGGTGCCGGATCACCCCACGCTGTTCGCGAAGTTCGCCACGGCGCTGACCACCCCTTATGGGAATGTGCGGGTGCCACGTGCAATGGCGCAGAAGCTGGATTATGAGGGCGAGCTGGCGATCGTGATGGGGCACGGTGGCCAGATCGCGGGCTATGCGGTGATGAATGACTTCTCGCAGCGGGATTGGCAGTACCGCACCCAACAGTGGCTGCAGGGTAAGAATCTGGACGAGTCCAGCGCGCTCGGCCCGTGGCTGACGATGGCCACGGATGAGAAGGGTCAGCCCTTCGACCCGGTGGCGGAAGGCGCGATGCTGCGGACCTGGGTGAACGGGGAGCTGCGCCAGGAGCACAGCCTCGCCGACCTGGTGTTCAAGCCGCAGGAGCTGGTCGAGTACGTGGAGAACTTCGCCACGCTGGAGGCTGGCGACGTCATCGCTCTCGGCACACCGGCAGGCGTGGGCCACGGGATGACGCCGCCCCAGTACCTGGGGCACGGGGACACCGTCGAAGTTGAAATCGAGGGCCTGGGCCGGATCTCCAGCACCATCGACGTGCGCTAATTCTTAGGCCGACCATAAAACGGATTTAGCCAAAAACCTTCCGCACCCACCATCGGGCAATATATTGAATATTGCCCTTGGCCGCGTGAACCACATTCGGAAGAAGTAGAGCCCACCGATGCACAGCTGGTTGATATTTCTCATCCTCGCAGTGGGGGCTGCCGTCGGCGCGGCCTCGTCTTCCCACCACTACCGGCACGGAGACGCAGCGCTAGGGCGAACGACGTTGCTCGGAACCACACTGCTCGGGATCCCCGCAGTAGTCATCCTTATTCTGATCCTCAAGGATGGACCCCGCTCAGCGAGCACCGTGGAGCTTCTAGGTTTCGCGATTTACACCTTCATCGTGTCCATTTTCGTGGGCACGCAATTTAAGCGCCAGCCTTCCACACAACCGCGGTAGCGAGAGCAGCCACGCCCTCCCCGCGGCCGGTGAAGCCCATCTTGTCGGTGGTCGTCGCGGAAACGGACACCGGCGCCCCGACGAGCTCGGTGAGACGGCGCTCGGCTTCCTCCCGGCGCGGCCCCATCTTCGGCCTATTGCCGATCATCTGGGCGGCAACGTTGCCGATCGTGAAGCCGTTCTCGGCCAGTAGTTGACGGCACTCCGTGATCAGGCGCTCCCCCGAGACACCGTCGTATTCCTTGCGTCCCACGCCGACGAAGCTGCCCAGGTCCCCCAACCCGGAGGCGCTGAGCAGTGCGTCGACGATGACGTGGCTGACCACGTCGCCGTCGGAGTGCCCTTCGCAGCCATCGGCGCCATCGAAGAACAGCCCGGCCATCCAGCAGGGCTTGCCGGGTTCGACCTGGTGGGCGTCGGAGGCGATGCCGACGCGGGGGATAATCGGCTGGGTCATGGGTGCTCGTTCCTTCCTTGGTCGACCATCATTTCAGCGATGGCGAAGTCCCGCGGGGTGGTGATCTTCATCGCGCGGTCATCGCCGGTGGTGATGGCTACGGGATAGTCCGCGAGCTCCATGATGGAGGCATCGTCAGTGGCCAGGCGGGCGTGCCCACGGCCGAGCTCCAGGCCTGCCTGGTACTTCCGGTTGGCATCCATCAGCGCGGAGAAGAGGAAGCCCTGCGGGGTCTGCACCGCCACCAGGCCATCGCGGGCCGGGGTGCCGGTGACCATCCCGTCCGCAATGGTCTTGATCGTGTCCGTCACCGGCAGGGCGGGAACCACACCCGCCGCGGTACCCGCCTCCCCGTGGGTGCGGACCTGCTCGACGATGTGGGCGATCATTGCAGGTGGGGTGAGGCAGCGGGCGGCGTCGTGCACCAGCACGATCGCCTCGTCCACCTGCGCGCATTCCACGCAGTCCACCGGCGAGCCGAGCTCGCCCTCCACGAGCTGCAGGCCGGCGAAGACACTATCGGAGCGCTCGGATCCCCCGGTTCCGGTACTCACTCGCATCCCTGCCCACGCGGCCTGGTTCGCGGGATCGTCGAGAATCTCCGCCATGCGTCCCTGCATGTCCGGGCTGATCATGACAAAGGTTCGCCCCACCACCCCGGAACTGGCGAGCCCGTCCAGCGCCCGCTCCACGAGGGTGCGCCCCGCCAGTTCCACGAAGGCCTTAGGCTGATCGGCGCCCAGCCTGGTGCCGCTCCCCGCCGCCGCGATGACGGCCACCACGGGCAGCGCTGCAGTATCGGTCTTGGAAAACACGTCTCACCCGGCGCTCTCTACTCGTTGAGCCACCCTCGAGGGACGGCTGGCAACCGTGGCTGTTACTTGTTGAGCTCGTCGTCGAGATCGATGGCGGCGTCCCCCTCGGTATCCGCCGCACGGGCGGCAGCGGCCTGCTCACGGTGGCGCTCGATGGTCTCGTGCATCTCGGCCAGCATCGCGTCGGCCTTCTTATCGTCGACGCCATCGGCCAGCGCGAGCTCGCCCACCAGGATCTGGCGGGCCTTAGCCAGCATGCGCTTCTCGCCTGCCGAGAGGCCACGATCCTGGTCACGGCGCCACAGATCACGAACCACCTCGGCGACCTTGTTCTGGTCACCGGAAGTCAGTCGCTCCTGGTTGGCCTTGTACCGGCGGGACCAGTTGCCTGCCTCCTCGACGTCCGTCTCGCGCAGCACGGAGAAGACCTTGAGCAGACCCTCCTCGCCGACGACGTCGCGCACACCCACCTTCTCGGCGTTCGCGGCCGGGACGCGGACGGAAAGGTCACCCTGGTAGAGGCGCAGCACCAGGTAGTCCACCGTCTCACCCTTGAACTCGCGCTGCTCGATCCCCTCGATCTGAGCTGCGCCGTGGTGTGGGTATACGACCGTGTCGCCGACCTTGAAATCCATCCGTGACCTTCCTATTTACGCCCTCGTTGCGCTTTAAAAACCGTGTTCGAGCATACCCGATCGGCCCGCTGCCTGCAGAAAGGCCCGGTCCCGCAGGAAAGCTTCAACGCTTCGACCAGCGCGCACCGACGCCGGAGGGCGACGTCCCCAAATAATAGGGGTAACAACGGGGTGGGATTAGGGGAAAGCGGTGGCCTGAACTAGGAATCTGCCCACCCAAGAGGCTATTCTGTGAAGCAGCTATAAGTTTCCGGCCAATTTGCGCCGGGTACGATGACCACAACTGTTGAAAGGCCTTAACCGGCCTAGGCCTAGCCTCACAATGGAGGATCAGAACGTGAAGTCTCAGAAGTCGACCGTTGTCCGCGGTGCCCTCGCCATCGTTGCTGCAGGTGCCGCCCTGGGCATGACCGCTTGCTCCGCTGGTCAGATCACCCAGACCGCAGAGCAGGCACCGGCCGTGAACGGCCTGCACGCCAAGGAAGGCAACGTGGACGTCGCGGACGTCTCCGTGGTTCTGGGCGCCGACGGCAAGCCGTCCCTGAAGTTCACCGCTTCCAACGCGGAGAACGACGGCAAGGACCTCAAGCTGGTCTCCGCTTCCGTGGACGGCCAGGCTGTGAGCCTGAACGAGACCATCAAGCCGGGCTGCAACCTCGTCGTGGACCGCGAGGATGCTCTGAAGGACCTGGAGAAGGGCGCTAAGGATCAGAAGTGCCTCAGCTACGCCGCTGGTGACGTCTCCGGCGTGAAGGACCTCTACGTCGGCGGTCAGAAGCCGGTGGAGATCAAGTTCGACGATGCTGAGTTCTCCCTGAACGCACCGGTCGTCGCTTACACCCCGGAGGCTGGCGCCTTCGACCGCGACAAGGATGGCCAGCCGACCGACAAGTAGTCGCTACTCGGTTTTAGGTCTGCCGCCGCTCCCGTTGTTGGGGCGGCGGTTTTTGCTTTTCTGCGGGCACTGACCTGGGATGTTCGATTATCGGCGCGCTCGGCGGAGGGGGTGTCTGCACCGCTGCCTAGAATGACCGGCATGGCAACAAAGCGGAGCTCGAAAACCAGCTACGAATGCACCGAGTGCGGCTACGTCCTGTCCAAGTGGATGGGGCGCTGCCCCAGCTGCGGTGAATGGGGCACGCTCGAGGAACGCCGCCCCGCCTCCGCGAGTACCGCCGGGTCCCGCTCCGGCTCCCGGCATCTCGCCGGAGCTACCAGCGATGCCCTGCCTGTCACGGAGATCGACCCGCAGATCGCCAACCACATCCCCACCGGCTCGGCGGAGCTGGACCGGGTGTTGGGCGGTGGCATCGTCCCCGGTTCTGCGGTGCTGCTCGCGGGCGAACCGGGCGTGGGCAAGTCCACGCTGCTGCTGGAGGTGTCCGCCAACTGGGCCAAGGCCAACCGCTCGGTGCTGATCATCACCGCCGAGGAGTCCGTCGGCCAGGTACGCCACCGCGCGGAGCGCACCAACGCGCTCTCCGAAAAGCTCTACATCGCCGCCGAGCACGACCTGGAGCAGGCGCTGCACCACGTGGATACGGTCAAGCCCGAGCTGATCATTGTGGACTCCCTGCAAACCATGAACGCCAGCGGCGTGGAGGGCGTGCCGGGCGGGGTGACCCAAACCCGCGCCGTGACGTCCACCCTGACCACCCTGGCGAAGCAGTCCGGCACCCCGGTGCTGGCGGTGGGGCACGTGACGAAGGACGGCAACGTCGCCGGGCCGCGCACCATCGAGCACCTCGTGGACGTCGTCCTGCACTTCGAGGGCGATCAACACTCCTCCCTGCGTTTCCTCCGCGGCATCAAGAACCGCTTCGGCCCCACTGAGGAGGTCGGCTGCTTCGAGCAGACAGCGGAGGGAATCAAGGAGGTGACGGACCCCTCGGGGCTGTTCTTGAATCACCGCACCGAGTCCGTGACCGGCACTGCGGTCACCGTGAAGATGGATGGCCGCCGGGCACTCGTCGGGGAGATCCAAACGCTCGCGGTGGAGACCGAGCAGGGCAATCCGAAGCGCTTCGTCACCGGCATCGAATCGGGCCGGGTGTCCATGATGCTCGCGGTGCTCGCCCAACGCTGCGGGATGCAGCTGGGGCGCCGGGAGGTCTACGCCGCGACCGTGGGCGGGATGCGGATCAGCGAGCCGGCCGCAGACCTCGCGCTGGGTCTGGCGCTGGCCTCCACGGCCCAGGACGAGCCACTCCCCCTCGGCCTGTGCGCGATGGGCGAGGTAGGCCTGGGCGGCGAGGTGCGGCGCATCCCGGAGATCAACCAGCGGCTCTCCGAGGCCGCGCGGCTGGGGATGAAGCACGCGATCATCCCGGCGGGCACCAGCCCGAGCGTGCCGAAGGGTTTGGAGGTGCACCAGGTCAAGAACATCGGCCAGGCGCTCGGCGTGGTGCGGCGGCTGCGCGAAAGCTAGCCGCGGGGGCTCCCGCCGCGGGGCTCGTTGTGTGAGGCGCCGGGGCTAATGCCACGGGCGACCCAGGCACGGGGCTAGCCGCTAGCTCATGTTGAACGTCGCAGGCTGGGAGACGTTATCCCCCAGGTGCGCGTAGAGCAGGTAGCTGCCCGGACCCACCGGCTGGCGGGCATCGCACTGATCCGGTGCGGAGGTGGTCCGGGACCAGGAGCCCATCTTGTAGTTCTGGCTCTCCCCCGCCTCGATCGTCACTTCCCCGGTGATGGAGGGCTCGTTGCAGTCCAGGTCGCCCCACACGCGGTGGTAGTCATCCATCGCGAAGACCTCGAAGAGCAGCTTGGCCTCGTCCACGTCGATCACGCAATCCGCCTTCGTGGGGTTCGCGATCTTCGCGTAGAAGGTCGGCTCCTCGCCCGGGTCGAAGGTGGACTTACCCGGCACCGCGGTCACGCGCAGATCCGCGAGCTCACAGCTGGTCTTCTCCGCGGCCGGGTCCTTCGGCTCGGCGTCCTTCTTCTTGTCCTCGGACTTCTTCGCGGCCTGCTTTTCGGATTCGGCCTTCTTGTCCTTCGCGTCCGGCTTCTTTTCTTTTCCGGACGTCCGCGCCGCACTACTGCTCTGCGTGGTATCCGCCGCGGGCGTGCTGGCGTCCTCCTGGGAGCCGCCGAGGGAACTGAGGAGCCACCAGAGCAGGAGGATCACTACGACAACCGCGGCGATCGCGGCGATGCGCCTACGACGGTAGACCTCGGGCGGCAGCGGTGGCTGGGCATCACGAGGTGGGCGCTGGCCCCGTTCGGGGTCGCGGCGCCGGAAGCTGTCTCCTGTGTTCCCTGGTCCTGCGTTCACAGCCCCAGATTTTAGTCTGCTTACCTCGAATAATGGCGCTTAAACACACCCCCACCCGCCAGGTAGGGAGGCGGCGAGAACCGACTCGAGGCAGTGGCGGGCGCAGCAGCCCCGAGCAGCCTAGAGCTGGTCTTCATCCAAACCGAAGGAGATCAGCGGCTCGGCCAAGCCGTCCTCCAGGCGGTAGCGCAGACCCACGACCGCGCAGCGACCCTGCTCCACCTGCTGCTGGATCTCCGGGGACCGGTCCATGATGTGGCGGGTGATCTCCACGACGTGCTGCTTCTCGAAGTCCTGGGAACCCTCCCGGCCCTCGCGGCGGGCAGCCAAGAGGGATGGGGTGACCTTCTCCACCAGCACGCGCTGGAAACCGTTCGGCAGCTGGCCGGTATTCAGCGCGGTCTGCGCCGCGGCCACCGCACCGCAGGCCTCGTGGCCCAGCACCAGCACCAGCGGCACGCCCAGCCCGTCCACGGCGAACTCCAGGGAGGCCAGCACGGACAGGTCCGTGATCTCCCCGGCGGTGCGGATCACGAAGACATCCCCCAGACCCTGGTCGAAGACGATCTCAACCGGCACGCGGGAGTCCGAGCACGCCAGGACCACAGCGTGCGGGCGCTGGCCTGCAGTGAGGACATGGCGGCGGTTGACGTCCTGATTCGGGTGGGCAACATCCTCGCTCATGAAGCGGCGGTTGCCATCTCGCATCGCGACCCAGGCCTGCTCCGGGGTCATGGTCTGCTGCTGGGCGGTAGCCTCCGGCGACTCTGTGTTGGCCTGCTGGCCAGGTACAGTATTCGAAGGGCTTTCAGGGCTGCGGGAGTCAGTCATGGCTTCAATCTTGCTCTTAAAGCTTTCCCAGGACAATTTTGTAGGACAATCCGGCAGGTGGGAACCCCCACCGCCTTCGAACAACCGCTGTAATCCACTCTCCGATGCGCTTTCACCAGGCACCCCGCCCACACCGCGCGGGACACATCGCAGGGCAAGGTTCACCCCGACACCCCGGGGAGGTGGCCGCATGACACTCCCAACCGCAGAGGGTCAGCAGGAAACCACCTTCGACCTTGCCCTCATCAGCGCACTGAACCACTGGTTCGCACGCAACGCGCGCGACCTGCCCTGGCGCCACGTCGGCACCAGCCCGTGGGCAATCCTGGTGAGTGAAGTGATGTCGCAGCAGACCCCCGTCGCCCGCGTCGCCCCGCGGTGGCAGGCCTGGCTGCAGCGCTGGCCCACCCCGGCCGCGCTCGCAACCGCTGCCACCGCGGACGTCATCCGCGAATGGGGAAACCTGGGCTATCCGCGCCGCGCCCTGCGGCTGCAGGAATGCGCCCAGGCCTGCGTGGAGCGCTTCGACGGGGAACTGCCCAGCAGCGTCGCCGAACTGGAAAGCCTGCCCGGGGTCGGCAGCTACACCGCCCGTGCGGTGGCCGCCTACGCCTTCGAGCAGGCGGTTCCCGTGGTGGACACCAACGTCCGTCGCGTGTGCCACCGGGCAGCCCACGGCAACTTCCTGCAGGGACCGGCTCGCAGCCGCGACCTGGCGGACGTCGCCGACATGATGCCTTGGGTGGACCACGACCCCACCCTGGACCGGCGCGGCTACCGCAACGCGGGGCACGACCGGCGTCACCGGGACGCGGCACTACTCATGACCGCCTCCCTGATGGAGCTCGGCAGTCTGATCTGTCAGGCCCGCACCCCACAGTGCGAGCTCTGCCCCATCGCCGCGCGCTGCGCGTGGGTGGCGGCAGGCAAGCCCGAGCCGACGGAAGAGGAAAAATCCGCCGCCGCCCGGCGCGTCCAGAAGTTCGAAGGCACGGACCGCCAGGTTCGGGGCCTCGTCCTCAAAACCCTGAGAGAATCTGCGACCACCCACGTCGCAGTCGACGAGATCGATCAACTGTGGCCCGATCGGGTTCAGCTTTCGCGAGCGGTGGATTCCCTCGTGGCTGACCGGCTGATCGAGCGCACCCACGCCGGGATTACCCTTCCCGACTAGTTGATTCTTACTGGGGCACCCTAACCTCTACTTAAATACGTTTATTCTGATCCGCCACTGGTTCAGCCTCGAGCGGCACCACCGCCACAACCGGCCGCGCTTGCTCACGCCACCCCACCCGGGGGTGTGGTTGAACCTGGTCCTAGGCCGCCACCGCGCGGATCGTCGTTGTAGAAAGGCCCTCATTTCATGAGTTCCGGAACCTCCACTCAGTCCGCGGCTGGCCGTGGCACGGCGAAACCCGCCGCCTCGATCTTCGCCGTCGGGCTGATGCTGTTTTCGATGTTCTTCGGCGCCGGCAACCTGATCTTCCCGCCCATGCTGGGGATCGAGTCCGGCGAGAACTTCACCCCCGCCATCATCGGCTTCATCCTCACCGGCGTGCTGCTGCCGACCATCACGATCATCGCGGTGGCTATCTCCGGCGCCGGGGTGCGCCAGCTGGCGTCGCGCGCGGGCGCGGCGTTCGGCCTGGTGTTTTCCATCGCCGCCTACCTATCCATCGGCTCCTTCTACGCCATGCCGCGCGCCGCCGCGATCGGCTACGAGCTGGGCATCGAGTCCACCTTCGGTCTGTCCGGCCAGGCGTGGCGCCTGGTGACCACCGCGATCTTCTTCACGGTGGCTTTCGCGATCGTCCTGTTCCCCGGCAAGGTCGCTGACACCCTGGGTAACTTCCTGACGCCGCTGCTGCTGGCCTTGATCGCCATCCTCGCGGTGCTGGGTTTCATGAAGCTCAACGGCGAACCCGCTGCCGCGACCGGCGAGTACGCCAGCAGCCCGCTGACCGCGGGCATCCTGGAAGGCTACTTCACGATGGACTCCATCGCGGCGATGGCCTTCGCGATCATCGTGGTGAGCTCCTTCAACGCCCACGGCGTCAAGGAGCGCAAGACGGTCGTCAAGTACTCCTCGATCGCCGCGGTGCTGGCTGGTTTCTTCCTGCTGATCGTGTACCTCGCCCTGGGCGTGATGGGCACGAAGATGCCGGATAAGGGGCAGTACTCGGACGGTGCAGCGGTGCTGTCGCAGGCGTCGAAGCTCTCCCTGGGAACGGCCGGTGACATGGTCTTCTCCGGCGTGGTTCTGCTCGCCTGCTTGACGACGGCGGTTGGCCTGATCGCGGCGTCGGCGTCCTTCTTCCACGAGCTGGTTCCCGCGATCAGCTACCGCTGGTGGTCCGTGGTCTTCACCCTGATTGGCTTCACGGTGGCCAACCTCGGCCTGGAGAAAATCCTGAGCTTCTCCGGCCCGATCATCGGCCTGATCTACCCGCCGGCAATCGCGCTGATCGCGGTGACCTTCACGCAGCTGGCGGTGCGTGGCCGCCCGATTCCGCTGACCTACCGCGCTGCCGTGGCAGTCGCCCTGGTGTTCTCCATCATCGACCTGCTGAGCGACCTGCTGGGCGAGGCGATGGACGGTATCACCGGTGCCCTGAGTGTGATTCCGCTGTACCCGGAGGGCCTGGGCTGGGTGCTGCCCACGATCGTCGTTGGCGCTATTGCGCTGGTGGTGGACCTGAGCCGGAAGGATTCGGGCCACGAGGCTGACGCGCTGGCTGTTGCCGAAGCGGAATAGTAATTTTCCCGACACAATAGTGTTCCTGCCGATAGGATCTAGCTGTTAACTGCCGGTCACGATCCTTCCAAGGAGCACGCATGTTCAGCCTTCGCTCGGACAACTTCCGACGCACCAGCCGCGCGGCGAGCCTCACCGCCGCCGCTGCCATCACCGCCGTCGCGCTGCCACTTTCTGTGGCCGGCGCGGCGGCGTCCCCGCTTTATGGCTCCGTCGAGGGCGCGTGGCGGGGCTCGTCGGAGATGGGTTCCGGGGCCGCGCTCGGCAGCTCCATGCCGAACTACGATCCGGATAACTTCTACAGCTCCCTGCCGGAGTACGTGGAGGGCAAGCCCGGCCAGGTGCTGAAGACCGGCCCGAGCACGCTCGCACTGGGGCTGCCGTTCGTGGACCTGACGAACAGCAAGGCAACCCGCGTGGCCTACGTGTCCACCGATTCGAATGGCAAGACCATTCCGGTCGCCGGCACCATCTACGAGTCCTCGAAGCCGTGGCGGGGCAAGGGGCCGCGCCCGCTGATGCTGATCGCCCCGGGCACCCAGGGCTCCTCCAACGCCTGTGCGCCGGGCAAGCTCGCGCCGTGGGGGGTGGAGTACGAGGCGCTGCCCGCCCTGCAGGCACTGATGCGCGGCTGGGATGTCGCGCTGACCGACCTGCCGGGCCTGGGGACCCGCGCGCAGCACACGTACATGAACCGCGTGGCCCAGGGGAACGCGACGCTGGATATCGGCCGCGCCGCGAAAAACATGGGCATCCGTGGGGTCAGCGACAAGACCCCGGTGGCGACCTGGGGCTACTCCCAGGGCGGTGGGGCAAGTGCTTCTGCCCTGGAGCTGGCGGATTCCTACGCCCCGGAGCTGAACCTCGTCGCAGGCTACGCGGGCGGCATCCCGGCGAACCTGGGCGTGGTGGCGGGCGCCATCGATAACGGCGCGCTCGCCGCTGCCCTCGGCTACGCCATCAACGGCCTGCTGTACTCCGATCCGGAGCTGCGCGAGCCGATCTACTCGAAGCTCAACGACAAGGGCCGGAAGCTGCTGGAGCAGACGAAGGACGAGTGCGTGCCGGAGTCGCTGATCCGCCATGCTTATAAGGACACCCGCACGCTCACGAAGGATGGCTCCTCCCTAACGCAGCTGATGCAGGAGGAGCCGATCGCCAGCGCGGTGCAGAAGCAGCTGATCGGCACGCTCTCCCCGTCCGTCCCGGTGTACATCGGGCAGGGTAGGAACGACGACACGATCCCAGCCTCCCAGGCTCGCGATCTGGCCCGCAGCTGGCTGGGCAAGGGTGCGAAGGTGTACTACCGGGAGCAGAACGTGCCGAGCGTAGCCCCGCTGGTGGATCACGTGATCCCGATGTTGGCGAACCTCTCCCCCGCTGTGCTGTGGCTGGAGAAGGTCATCAATGGCCAGCCTTATGAGCTGTCCACCGCAGATCAGATCCCGCGCTAGAAGCATGCTGCGGGGTCACCCATCCCGACCCCGCACGCCCCCCGCACTGCACCGGCATTGCTTCGGCACTGCCTCTGCGCTAACTCCGCGCCGCACGGACGGATAGCACCCCAGGCATAGCAAGAGCCGCGGCCACCCGTTACTGGGTGTGCCGCGGCTCTTTAGCTGTGGCCGGTCTCCGCTTATACCGGCCCAGGGAGGGGGTTAGTCCTCGGACTTGCCCTCGGAGCCGGTGCTCTCGCCGGCAGCGTCCTCCTCAGGCACGTCCCCGGCTGCCGCGGAGGCGACAGAGGCCTTGGCCTCCTCGGCCGGGCTGTGGTGCTCCTCGCCGCCCTCGACCTCGAAGTCAGCGGCGTCGAACTCCGGCAGCGGCTTCGGCTTGGAGCCGAAGACGAACTTCGCATCCTTGCCGGCGGACTCGCCGTCCCAGTTCTCCACGTCCACGGTGACGATCTCGCCTGCACCGAACTCGCCGAAGAGGATCTTCTCGGAGAGCTCGTCCTCGATCTCGCGCTGGATCGTGCGACGCAGCGGGCGGGCACCCAGGACCGGATCGAAGCCGCGCTTGGCGAGCAGGTTCTTGGCCTTCTCGCTGACCTCGATGCCCATGTCCTTGTCCTCCAGGGCGCGGCGAACACGGCCCATGAGCAGGTCCACCATCTGGACGATCTGCGCGCGGGTGAGCTGGTGGAAGACCACGATGTCGTCGATACGGTTCAGGAACTCCGGGCGGAAGTGCTTCTTCAGCTCGTCATCCACCTTGGACTTCATCCGCTCGTACTGCGCGGCCTCGTCCTGCTCGCCGGCGTTGGAGAAGCCCATGCCCACGGCCTTGGAGATATCCCTGGTCCCCAGGTTCGAGGTGAAGATCAGCACCGTGTTCTTGAAGTCCACGATGCGGCCCTGGCCATCGGTCAGGCGACCTTCCTCCAGCACCTGCAGCAGGGTGTTGTAGATGTCCTTATCGGCCTTCTCGATCTCGTCGAAGAGGACGACGGAGAACGGCTTGCGGCGGACCTTCTCGGTCAGCTGGCCGCCCTCGTCGTAGCCGACGTATCCCGGAGGGGCACCGAAGAGGCGGGAGGCGGTGAACTTGTCGTGGAACTCACCCATGTCCACCTGGATCAGGGCGTCGTCGTCGCCGAAGAGGAACTCGGCGAGTGCCTTGGACAGCTCCGTCTTACCCACACCGGACGGACCGGCGAAGATGAAGGAGCCGGACGGGCGGTTCGGGTCCTTCAGGCCGGCACGGGTGCGGCGGATCGCGCGGGAGACGGCCTTGACGGCGTCGTCCTGGCCGATGATGCGCTTGTGCAGCTCGCCTTCCATGTCCAGCAGTCGGGAGGACTCCTCCTCCGTGAGCTTGAACACCGGGATGCCGGTCCAGTTGGCCAGCACCTCTGCGATCTGCTCCTCGTCGACCTCGGCGACTTCATCGAGCTCGCCGGCGCGCCAGGCCTTTTCCTTCTCGGCGCGCTCCTCGGTCAGGGTGCGCTCGTCGTCGCGCAGTGCCGCTGCCTTCTCGAAGTCCTGCTCATCGATCGCGGCCTCCTTCTTGCGGCGGACCTCAGCGATCTTGTCGTCGACTTCCTGGACGGACTTCGGTGCTGTGAGGCGCTTGATGCGCATGCGCGCGCCTGCCTCGTCGAGCAGGTCGACGGCCTTATCCGGCAGGAAGCGGTCGTTGATGTAGCGGTCGGCCAGGGTGGCGGCGGAACGCAGGGCACCGTCGGTGATGGACACACGGTGGTGAGCCTCGTAGCGGTCGCGCAGACCCTTCAGGATCTCGATGGTGTCCGCGACGGACGGCTCCGGCACCTGAACCGGCTGGAAACGGCGCTCCAGGGCGGCGTCCTTCTCGATGTGCTTGCGGTACTCCTCCAGCGTGGTGGCACCGATGGTCTGCAGCTCGCCGCGGGCCAGCTTCGGCTTCAGGATGGAGGCGGCGTCGATCGCGCCCTCCGCGGCACCGGCACCGACGAGGGTGTGGATCTCGTCGATAAACAGGATGATGTCGCCACGCTGGTTGATCTCCTTGAGCACCTTCTTCAGGCGCTCCTCGAAGTCACCACGGTAGCGGGAGCCAGCAACCAGGGAACCCAGATCCAGGGAGTAAACCTGCTTATCGCGCAGGGTCTCCGGGACCTTGCCGTTGACGATATCCAGGGCCAGGCCCTCGACGACGGCAGTCTTACCCACACCCGGCTCACCGATGAGCACCGGGTTGTTCTTGGTGCGGCGGGAGAGCACCTGCATGATGCGCTCGATCTCGCCGGCGCGGCCGACGACGGGGTCCAGCTTGCCGTCCTTGGCAGCCTGCGTGAGGTTGCGACCGAACTGGTCCAGGACCAGGGAGTTGGACTTCTGGCCTGCCTTGGCTCCGCCCTGGCCGGACGGGGCGACACCGGCCACGGCCGGCTGGTCCGGGGCCTCCTCGTGCTCGCCGCCACCCTCGTAGCCGGAAAGCAGCTGGATAACCTGCTGGCGAACGCGGGACAGATCGGCGCCCAGCTTCACCAGCACCTGGGCAGCGACGCCCTCGCCCTCGCGGATGAGGCCGAGCAGGATGTGCTCAGTGCCGATGTACTTGTGGCCAAGCTGCAGCGCCTCGCGCAGAGCCAGCTCCAGCACCTTCTTGGCGCGCGGGGTAAACGGGATATAACCGCTCGGCGGGTTGCCACCGGAACCGATGATCTCCTTCACCTCGGTGCGCACCGCGTCGAGGGAAATTCCCATGGACTCGAGCGCCTTGGCAGCTACGCCCTCACCCTCTTGGATCAACCCCAGGAGGATGTGCTCGGTACCGATGTAATTGTGATTCAGCGCTCGCGCTTCCTCTTGTGCCAAGACGACAACGCGTCGTGCCCGGTCGGTAAACCTTTCGAACATTTATCTTCCTTTTCGCTCGTGCGCTTTGATGCCCCACCATAACTGGGCAAGCGCCTTCCTTGAATCGCATTCCATGCAACGCCGGACCCCACGCGGAGTATTCCGACGCACTCTACCGCCCGTGCCATATGAAAAGGCCAGCTCAGAAGTGTTTTTTATGGGCTGAAATCACGAGTTTTCAGCCTGTACGCCCCTAGCGAACACCCGCCAAAACCCGCCATTTTTATCGCCTAGCGCGCCCCCTCCGCACCGATATCACTAAATCGAAACGTGATCCACGTCACTTAGATAGGGTGACCAACATAGCTATTAGGTGAACAAAGCTACTCACCTATCGCTGCAGAACAAGGCGCGGGCGAACGCCCGTGCAGACACATCAGATTCGACAGGGGTTATCGAAATGACCGACACGTTCTCACCCGCAGGCCCAGCAGGCATCAAGGACAAGCTCAGCCACACACTCGGTTCGGCGGGCACGCTCGCGCTCGGCACCCTTCCCCTGATGCGCGCCGGTGTGCTGGGATCGATGACCCCCGTCGCCGCCGCGAAGGCTCTGGGCTCCATGTACCAGTGGGAGTTCCAACCCGCGTCCCTGCTGGCCATTGGTGCCGCCCGCGACCCGTTCCACACCGCGATCATCGACGACCGCGGCTCCATGACCTACCAGGAGCTCCACAACCAGGTAAACCAGCTCGCGAAGGCACTATTCCGCATCGGTATCCGCGAGCGCGATCGCATCGGCGTGCTGACCCGCAACCACCGCGGCTTCATCATGGCGCTGTGCGCTCACGGCCGCCTGGGCACCGATCTCGTCCTATTCAACACTGGAGCATCGGCCGAGCAGACCCGCGCGGTCGCTCGTGAGAACAAGCTGGACGTCCTGTTCATCGACGAGGAATTCATCCCGCTGCTGCCGAAGGACTTCGACGACTGCCCCGTCATCGTCGCCCACGAATTCGGCGACACCATCGGGCTGACCCGCGAGGCCGAGGAAGCACTGCCGATGGACTCGAATATCCGCGACGCACTGGCCATGGAGGACCACGCGACCCGCAGCGAGGACTGGCCGTCACTGAGCCTCGTGCTGCGCACCACCCCGGCCGAGCAGACGATCCCGTCCCGCCCGCGCCGTGGCCGAACCATCATCCTGACCTCCGGAACCACCGGCACCCCTCGCGGAACTCGCCGCCCGGAGCCGCCAAGCTACCTGCCAGCGTCCTCCATCATGAGCAGGATCCCGCTCAAGGCGCGCCGCCCGTTCTACCTGGCAGCCCCGATGTTCCACACCTGGGGTTTTGCCAATATCCAGCTAGCGCTCGCGCTTCGTTCGACGATGGTGATGCAGCGGAAGTTCCGCCCAGAAGATGCGGTGCAGCTCATCGAGGCCAACCGCCCGTATGCGATCGCCATCGTGCCGACGATGCTGCGCCGACTGCTGGAGGCCGTGCCGGAGGGCATGGACCCGGGCACGAAGGTCATCGCAGCTTCCGGTGAGCCGATCCCGCCGCAGATCGTGGAGAAGACTTTCGAGAAGTTCGGGCCCGCGCTCTACAACCTCTATGGCTCCACCGAGGTCAGCTGGGCCACGATCGCCAACCCGGATGATCTGCAGCGCCACCCGAATACCGCGGGCAAGCCGCCGATGGCCACGGTGGTCAAGGTCCTGGACGAAGACTTCCGCGAGTGCCCGGACGGCGAGGTTGGCCGCATCTTCGTCGCCAACAACATGATGTTCGAGGGCTACACCCGCCCGGGCAAGGACAAGGAGACCCATGAGGGCATGATCGCCACCGGCGACTTGGGGTACTGGGAGGACGGCCTGCTGTTCGTCTCGGGTCGCTCGGATGACATGGTCGTCTCCGGCGGTGAGAACGTCTACCCCACCGATACCGAGCACATCATCGGCACCCTGCCGGAGATTCTCGAGGTCTGCGTCCAGGGTGTTCCGGACGACGAGTTCGGCCAGGCGCTGTGTGCGTGGATCGTCACGAAGGAGGAGCTGAGCGCAGCCGATAAGCAGAAGCTGCAGGAGGAGATCAAGGCGACTGTCTCTAAGCAGCTGGCCCGCTTCGCCGTGCCGCGCCACTTCGTGTACGTGGACTCCCTGCCCCGCAACGCGGTGGGCAAGGTCGTCCGCCGCGAGCTGCCACGGCCAAAGTCCGCAGCCGCTGCTTAAGCCGGCGGACAGGGAGCCTCCTCAGGGCCCTTTAGGCGCGCCCCAGCCGCACCTCGGCCACCAGCACAGCACAGCGCCCCGGGTGTTTCTCCACCCGGGGCGCTGTTGTGTGCTTAGACTTCTCGGCTCTTAGAAGATCCAGTCGATCAGCAGGACGCCCACCGCACCGATCAGCGCGGCAGCCGGAATCGTGATGACCCACGCCAGGGCGATCGGCTTCATCAGGCGCCAGTTCGCGGCACGGTTGACGATGCCCACGCCCAGCACCGCACCGATCAGGATGTGCGTGGAGGACACCGGCAGGCCGGAGATGGACGCCGCCATCACCACACCCGCGGCGGCGAGCTCAGCAGCAAAACCAGAGGCCGGGTGAATGTGGGTCAGCCCCGTGCCAACCGTCTCGATCACCTTGCGGCCGATGAACCACAGACCGGAGATCAGAGCCACACCGGCGGCAAGCATCAGCGCCATCGGCACCGGAGCGGTCGCGTTGATGGAGTCGGTCTTCAGCACGTCGAAGATCGCAGCAAAGGGACCCACCGCATTCGCGATGTCGTTGGAACCATGGGAGAAGGCGAAGGCGGAGGCGGTGAAGACCTGCATCCAGCTGAACATCACGAAGGTTGCGCGGTCCACGGTGTAGCGGCGCAGTCCGGTGGTGAAGGAACGCAGGGTGAGGAACACCGCGATACCCACGATGGCGACGATCCCGAAGACCATGGCGTTGGTCATGTTCGGAAGGATGTTGCTCAGGCTCTTCAGCAGGAGCATGCCCGTGATAATCATTGCGCCAAGGGCAGCCAGCGACGGGCCCCAGGTCTCCAGGGCGCGGTGCGCTTCGATCTCCCGCTCGTCCTTCTCGATGACGACGAGCTCGCGGTAGTAGTCGGATTCCAGGTTCTGCGGCTCGGCGCGCCCGGTGATGTAGACGGAGGCGTCGCGGGCGATGGTCTGGGTATAAGCCGCGCGCTGCACCTCATTGAGGCGGGAGAAGAGGTCCTTGTGGCGCTTCCTGTGCTCGCTGCGGCGCTCCTGCATCTCGCGCATCTTGTGCTCGACCTCATCGTTGTAGCGCAGCACGTGGCGCTTGATGAAGGAGTACAGGAGAAGGGCGACCACGCCACCCAGCACTGGGGAAAGCACCCAGCTCATCGCGATCTCGCCGATCTTGCCCCACTGGACCATCTCCAGGCCGCCGGTGCCCGTGGCAATGCCCTGGGCCACCGCGGCGCCGACGATGCCGCCGATGATCGAGTGGGTGGTGGAGACCGGCCAGCCCTTGCGGGTCGCGATCAGCAGCCATAGTGCCGCGCCGAGGAGGGCGGCCATCATGATGTAAGCGAAGCGCTGCGGGTCGAGGTTCACGCCGTCCAGGTCGACGATGCCGGAACGGACGGTATCCGTGACGTCACCGCCGGCGATCAGCGCACCACCGACCTCGAAGATGGCGGCGATGAGCAGCGCCTGCTTGATGGTCAGTGTCTTCGCACCGACCGAGGTACCGAAGGAGTTCGCGACGTCGTTACCGCCGATGTTGAACGCCATGAACATGCCGAAGATGATCGTGACGATCAGGATCCCGATGTTCGCGGACTCCGGCATGAGATCCACGGACCACCAGGTCAGTGCGAGAACCGCGAGGAGCAGCAACCCGCCGAAAATGGTGTGCCACCAGAAGTCGTTTTCTTGTCCTGCTGCGCTCCCGTTAATGGGGGCTTTGGTCTCCGGTTGAGACATTCAGTGCTGACCTAACTCGTAAATCAAACAGTTGCGAATGAGACATATCAGGGGGCTCCCAGCGTTGTCAGAGAGATCCCAGGCAGTACACATTTTGCCTTGCTCCGGGACTTTTCTAAAGCCCATATTTTCCGCCGGGGGGTTGGCACCAGCCCCGGCACAGAAATAACCCCGCTACCAGCGGTTATTCTCGCCGGGAACGGGGTTATTCAGGAGTCGCGGAAAACTGAAGTTCCGCTTACTTCAGCTCAGCGGAGCTCAGGCCCAGCTCGCGGCGGGCGACGATGAGCTGCTGAATCTGCTGGGTGCCCTCGAAGATGTCGAGGATCTTGGAGTCGCGGGACCACTTCTCCAGCAGGTCGCGCTCGGAGTAGCCGTAGGCACCGGCGAGCTCCACGGCGCGCAGGGTCAGGTCGGTCGCCATGCGGCCGGCCTTCGCCTTACAGATGGAGGCCTCCTTGGAGTTCGGGTTCTTGTTATCTGCCATCCATGCTGCGCGCATGGTCAGCAGGTAGGCAGCCTCCCAGTCGGACTCGAGGCGGATGTACTCGGACGCGGCGGCGGACTGGTTCCAGGCCGGAGCGTCGTAGTCGATCTTCACGCCAGCGTCGGTGAGGACCTCGCGCAGGCGCTCCAGGGAGGCGCGTGCAACACCGACGGCCATCGCTGCGACCAGCGGGCGGGTGTTGTCGAAGGTGGCCATCACACCGCCGAAGCCCTTCTTGGTGTCCACCTCGGGGGAGCCAAGGAGGTTGTCCTTCGGGATGCGCACGTTGTCGAGGATGAAGTGCGCGGTATCGGAGGAGCGGATGCCCAGCTTGTGCTCGAGGCGGACCAGCTCGAAGCCCGGGGTGTCGCGCGGGACGACGAAGGATTTGATGGCTGCGCGGCCTGCGGACTTGTCCACGGAGGCCCAGACGACCACGTGGGTGCAGCGCTCACCGGCGGTGACGAAGATCTTCTCGCCGTTCAGGACGTACTCGTCGCCATCCAGCTTCGCGGTCGCGGCGACGGCCGCGGAGTCGGAGCCGAACTGCGGCTCGGTGATGGCCATGGCGGCCCAGATCTTGCCGAAACGCTCGAGCTGCTCGTCGGTAGCGACGGCGGCGACGGCTGCGTTGCCCAGGCCCTGGTACGGGATGGACAGGGTCAGGCCGACGTCGCCCCAGCAGGTCTCCATGACGTTCAGGGCGGCGGCCATGTTGCCACCGTTCTTCACGCCGGTGTCCTGCTTCTTGTCGCCGCGGCTGCTGGTGGCGCCGGCCATGGCCACGCCGCCGTCAGCGGCGCCCTCGACGAGGGCTGCCATGGTGTCGAGCTCGACCGGGCGCTCGTGCTCCTTGAGGTCGTACTTGCGGGAGATGGGGCGGAAAATCTGTGCGGCCGCCTGGTGTGCCTGGTTGGCGCCCGCCTTCAGACGCTTGGGAAGTTCCAGATTAAGCATGATCTTTTTCCTCTGCTCTCGGGACTGTGTTGTGCGTAGATGCCAAAAGTCTTGTTATGGCGGGTTAGATGACGACGACGCCCTCGGCAACGCCGATTGCGCGCATGTCGCGGTACCAGCGCTCAACCGGGTGCTCCTTGGTGTAGCCGTGGCCACCCAGCAGCTGGACGCCGTCCAGGCCCATGACCATGCCCTTGTCGGAGGCGTAGCGGCGGGCAAGGCCGGCTTCGCGGTGGTAGGACAGGCCCTGGTCGAGGCGGGATGCGCCGCGCAGCATGATCAGGCGCAGGCCGTCGAGCTCGATGCGGAGGTTGGCGACCATGAAGGCCACTGCCTGGCGGTGGGAGATCGGCTCGCCGAAGGCCTCACGCTCGTTGACGTACTTCTTGGTGTACTCGAGGATGGCCTCGCCGGTGCCGGAGGCCAGTGCGGCCCAGCCCAGGCGGGAGCGGCGGATGATCTCCGCGTACTGCTCGGTGCGGTCGGTGTCGGAGAGGTTCGCGCCACCCAGGAGGTTGGCGGCCGGGACGCGGACGTCCTTGAGGATCACGCGGCCCAGGGCTGCGGCGCGCAGGCCCATGGACGGGTCGGACTCAACCTCGAGGCCCTCGGTGCCGGACTCGACGATGACGAAGGTGTTCACACCGTCCAGCTCGACAGCGATGACGAAGAGCTCGCACTCTGCGGCGTTCGGGACCATGGTCTTCACACCGTTGAGGACGACCTCGTCGCCCTCCAGCTTCGCGGTGGTCTGCAGCTCGAAGGCGTCGAACATCGGGCGGGCCTCGGAGACCACGACGGCTGCCGGTGGGACGGACTCGCCGGAGAAGGACGGCAGGTAGGTCTTCTGCTGGGAGTCGTCGCCGTAGTTGGTGATGGTGTTGGCCACGCCTGCCGGGGCGAGGATGGAGACGGCCAGGCCCATGTCGCCGAAGCCGAGAGCCTCGGCGATGAGGGCGTTGGTGCTGGCGCCGGATGCGCTGGCGATGCCCTCGAACTCCTCCGGGAGGTTCACGAGAGCGATGCCGAGCTCAGCAGCGGTGTCGAGCAGACCCTCGGTCGGCTTGGACTCGTCGTTGGCCTCCGCGGCGGCCGGACGCAGGCGCTCGATGGCGAACTCGCGTACCGCGTCGAGGATCATCTGCTGGTCCTCGGTCGGGTTCAGGTCGAATGGAGCCTTGCCCGGCTCGAACTGCTGGACGTCGCCCTCGTTCTGCTTCGGGAGACGGACCGGGTCGCCGGACCCCTTGATGCGCTTGAACTGGCGGTTCATCGCGCCGGCGGTACGGATGCCGCCCTTGGCGGTCTCGTAGGCAGCGCGGTCGACAGCCTTGTTGAGGTTGTACTTTTCTGCGAAGTCGGAACCAGTGAAACGAGACAGCGCCCGCATAACGACACCAATGGCGTCACGCTTGACGTTGTTCAGCCCCGGGGTGGAGTCGTTGAGCTTCTTGGAGTCGCTCATTGTCTGGTAGCCACCTTTCAGTAGAGGTGCCCTACGCATCGCTCGTTGCGATCCGCCGAGCATCACCATGTGCGGATAATGATCTTATTAATCATAACTTGGCAACATGGCGCAGATCACATTTTCGGCGGATTCCCATAAAGAAAGCCACACACCATGGGCGGTGTGTGGCTTTATGCAGCCGAGAGGAAGATTACTTCTCTGGCTTCACCAACGGGAAGAGCACGGTCTCGCGGATGCCCAGGCCTGTGAAGGCCATCAGCAGACGGTCCAGACCCATGCCGGTGCCGGCGGTCGGCGGCATGCCCTGCTCCATCGCCTGCAGGAAGTCCTCGTCGAGAACCATGGCCTCATCGTCGCCGCCCGCAGCCAGGCGTGCCTGGTCCTCGAAGCGCTCGCGCTGGATGACCGGGTCAACCAGCTCGGAGTAGCCGGTCGCCAGTTCGAAGCCGCGCAGGTAGAGGTCCCACTTCTCGGTCACGCCGCGCTCGGTGCGGTGCTGGCGCACCAGTGGGGAGGTCTCGACCGGGTAGTTGTAGACGAAGACCGGGCCCCACAGCTGGTCCTCGCACAGGAACTCCCAGATCTCCTCGACGAGCTTGCCGTGGCCCCAGCCGCCGTCCTTCGGAACCTCCAGGCCGATGACCTTCGCGAGTGCCTTGAGCTCCTCGACGGTGGAGTCGACGGTGACCTCCGGCTGATCCGGGAACTTCTCGGCCAGCGCCTTATTCAGGGAGGGGTAGACCTCGATGACCGGCCACTCGCCGCCGAGGTCGTACTCGGTGCCGTCGTGCATGGTCAGCTTGGTGGTGCCGAAGACTTCCTCGGCGACCTCCTGGATGACCTCGCGGGTCATCGTCGCAGCGGTGTTGTAATCCCCGTACGCCTGGTAGGTCTCCAGCATCGCGAACTCCGGGCTGTGGGAGCGGTCGATGCCCTCGTTGCGGAAGTTGCGGTTGATCTCGAAGACGCGGTCCAGACCGCCGACGACGGCGCGCTTGAGGTACAGCTCCGGCGCGATGCGCAGGTAGAGGTCGATATCAAGCGCATTCGAGTGGGTCACGAACGGGCGAGCCGCGGCACCGCCGTGCAGGGTCTGCAGCATCGGGGTCTCGAGCTCGTTGAACCCGCGGCGTTCCAGGGCGTGGCGCAGGGCGCGCATCACCTTGATGCGGGTCATGGCGTTCTTGCGGGCTTCTTCGCGCATGATCAGGTCGGTGTAGCGGTGACGCACGCGGGCGTCCTCGCTCATCTCCTTGTGCGCGACCGGCAGCGGGCGCAGCGCCTTGGCAGCCATGGTCCACTCCTGGGCCATGACGGAGAGCTCGCCGCGGCGGGAGGAGATCACGCGTCCCTTGGCGAAGACGATGTCGCCCAGGTCGACCTCCGCCTTCCAGCGGTCCAGCGCTTCCGCGCCGATCTCTGCCTGGGAGAGCATGACCTGCAGCTGGGTGCCGTCGCCGTCCTGCAGGGTGGCGAAGGCCAGCTTGCCGGTGTTGCGGACGAACATCACGCGGCCGGCCACGCCGACGACGCTGTCCGTTTCCTCACCGACGTCGAGGAGGGTCGCCCCCTTCGGAAGAGCGGCGAGCTTCTCCGCAGCCTCCGGGTCATCCTCCTTGGGCTTGACCGCCCACTGCTGACGAACCTCCGCCAGCGTGTGAGTCCTGGGAACTTCTACTGGATAAGCCTGACGGCCTTCGTCAAGGATGCGCTCGCGCTTCTCGCGGCGCACGCGCATCTGCTCGGGAATTTCATCATTGCTGGTGGATGGATTCTTTATAGTCACCCCACCAGACTACTGCATCGCCCGGACGCCACCGAGAGCGCGTCCGGGGTTCTTAAGCCTCCGGGTGGCGCGGGTCCTTCAGGCCGCTGCCAGCCGGGGCGTGGGCCGGGTCCTCCCCCAGCTCAACCTGCTTATTGTTCTCGTCGACGAAGATCACCCGCGGGTGGTAATCCCCCAACTCGGCGTTGTCGAAGATGCCGTAACCGATGATGATCACCAGGTCGCCGGGGCTGATCAGGCGGGCAGCCGCGCCGTTGATGCCGATGACGCCGCTGCCCCGCTCGCCCGTGATGGCGTAGGTGGTCAGCCGGTTGCCGTTATCGATATCGACGATGTCGATCTGCTCGCCTTCGAGGATGTCGGCGGCGTCCATCAGGTCTGCGTCGATGGTGCAGGAACCCACGTAGTGCAGGTCGGCCTGGGTGACCGTCGCACGGTGGATCTTTGACTTCAGCATGGTGCGGAACAAGGGGAAAACCTAACTTTCCTAGCTCTCGGTTGCGGTGTCGGGCGTGGCAGGAGCGGCAGCGTCGGGGCTTCCTACGCCCTGCTCGGGGTCCAAGTTCTTGAACCCTACACCAATCGGCACGCCAACATTATCGATCAGCCGGGTGCTGCCCACGCGAGCGGCGACCAGAAGCCGGGCGTCCCCGGTTTCCGGGGCCTCGCCGAGATCGGTGCCACGGAGAGCAAGATAGTCCACCTCAACCCCCTCGGCGTCGTCGAGAATGGCACGGGCAGTGGACAGCACCGCGTCCGCGCCGTCCTCGGCGACGAAGGAACCGGCCGTCAGTGCCGCGGAGAGGGTGAGGGCGAGCTCGCGCTCCTCGTCGGAGAGGTAAACGTTGCGGCTGGACAGCGCCAGTCCCCCGCCCTCGCGGACGATCGGGACGCCGTGGACGCGCAGCTCCATGTTGAGGTCGTTGACCATCTGCTGGACCAGGACGAGCTGCTGGTAGTCCTTCTCACCGAAGAAGGCGTGGTCGCAGTGGGAGATCTGGAAGAGCTTGTTGACGACCGTGAGCATGCCCGCGAAGTGGGTCGGGCGGTGCTCACCCTCCAGGATCGCGCCGACGGGGCCGGGGTGGATCGTGGTGCGGGGGCCGTTGGGGTACATCTCCCGGGCAGAGGGTGCGAAGACGGCGTCCACGCCTGCGGCCTTGAGCTTTTCGACGTCGGCGTCGAGGGTGCGGGGGTAGGCGTCCAGGTCCTCGCCCTCCGCGAACTGCAGCGGGTTGACGAAGATGCTGACCGCGACGAAGGCGCCCGGCATTGCCTTTGCTGCCTTGACCAGGGAAAGGTGGCCTTCGTGGAGCGCACCCATCGTGGGCACGAGGCACACCGGCTTGCCGGCCTTGCGCATCGCGCGGGTGACCTGGCTGAACTCGTCGATGGTGGTCATCAGGGTGGCTTCGCCGCGGCGGAAGGGCTGGGGGTTTGCCTGCGGGTCGGCCTGGGGGCTGGGCTGATTCTTGGTCATGCGCCTTAGGTTAGTCCACCCGGCAGACCGTGTTCGCTGCGGTAGGCCATGAGCGCCCGCTCGACCTCCGGGGAACCAGCTGCCTGGGCGGTGCGCTCGGCCATCGGCAGATAACGCAGGTGCAGGTCATGGGAGTGAGGGTCGGCGGAGTTTTCGGAGAGCTGGCGCAGTGCCTCGAGGTGCGCGAGGACGGCGGGGGCGTCGTCGCGGGAGGCAGGGCCAGTCAGGGCGCCCAGGTGCTCGCGCAGGGTGGCATCCGCTCCGGCTCGGACGATGGAGTTGAGCAGCAGCCGGGCCTCGCTCGACTCCCCCTCCCCCTCGATGGCGGCCGGGTCGTTCGGCTTATCGAGCACCGCGTTGAGCATGGAGTGGGCATCCGAGATGAGGGTGACCAGGTGATTCGCGGCGTGGGCCATGGCCGCGTGATAAGCCGGGCGGCGGTCCTCCGCAATGTGGACGGCCACGCCGCCGAGGGACTGGACGAGCAGTTCGCTGACTGCCTGACCGACCTCGGAGTCGGTGGTGACACCCCAGCCGCAGCCCAGCAGGTTGTCGGTGTCCTGCGGGGTGCCGACGAAGCCCATCGCCGGGTGCAGGGCCAGCGGGAGCGCGCCCTCGTCGGTGATGGGCTGGAGCACCTGGCAGCCGTTACGCCCGGAGGTGTGCATGACCATCTGGCCGTCGCGGACGGTGTGGGCCACCTCGGCGGCCACCTCCGGCAACACCGGGTCTGGAACGGCGAGCACCACCAGCTGGGCCATCGCGGCCTCGGCCAGCGAAACGATGGGGATGCCCGGGACGCGCTGGGCTGCCCGTGCCCGGGAGCGCTCGGAGTGGGCGTGGATGCCGTGGACGTGGTGACCGGCCCGGGTGAAAGCCTCGGCGAGGGCGAGTCCGACGGCGCCGGCAGAAATAATCCCCACGCTCAGGCGTGGGGGTTGGCGATCAATCATGCTGAATCTTTGGGTCGCGGTGCGAGATCTTTAGGTCGCGGTTCGAGCTACTTCTTGTCGTTCTGCTGGAAGCGCTTCATGAGCTCTGCGACCGTCAGGCCCTCGGAGTTCTCATCCGCGCGGCGACGGCCGGCGCGGTACTCGTGGGCGCCACGCTTCTCATCGGCAGCTGGCTTGGCGGCCTGCTCGCGCTGCTGCTCAGCCTGCGGCGCAGCCTGCTTCTGTGCCGATTCGCTGGCCTGCTCGGCAGCGGCCTGGCTCGGCTCGTAGGCGCGGAACGCCGGCTCGGTGCGCGGGGCGGGCTGGGCTGCGCGCTCCTGCTGGGGAGCCTGCGCGGCCTCGCGCTGCTCGTGCTGGCCACGGCCCGCTGCCTTCGGCTCTGCGGCCTCGGATCCACGGTTGGCTGCAGCCTGCGCGCCGGAGGCACCCGACTGGGTGCTGGACTGGGCGCTGCTGGAAGAGCTGGAGTCCACGACGATCGGGATCTGCGTGGTCTCCTCGGTGTTGTCCCCGGTCCACTTCACGGCGGCGAAGCTGCCGGTGGAGAAGGCAGAGGCGCGGCGGTCGGAGCTCGGCTCGCTGTGGTGGCCGAGCGTCGGGGAACCCGCGGAGGAGGCGGCGCGGGCGGACGCACCCGGCTGGCTGCTGCGCGCCGCGCTCTGCGAGGCCTGAGCTGCCTGCCCAGCCTGCTCAGCCTGCGGCTGCTTCTGCCCAGCCTGCCCGGACGTGCCGGTCTGGTAGCGGCGGTCGGTCGGCTGCGCCCCGCCCCGGTCCAGCTCGATGATCCGCTCGGCGCGGGCGTGCACGGCGGTCTGCTCGTCGTCCAGATCCTCGCCGGACATCTCCGCGAGCTGCGCCCGCAGGGAGATCAGCTCGTGACGCAGCTGCTCCAGGTGCTCATCGCGCTGGTTGCGCAGCTGGCGGGTGTAGTTTTCCTTCAGCGCCGCCTCGCGCTGCTGATAGCCCGCGGCCTCGCGCTCCATCTCCGCACGGTGAGCACGCTCCAGGGTGTTCACGCGCTTCTGCTCGGCGCGCAGCGCGCTGGAGTACTTCGAGACCAGCACGATGCCCAGGAACGCGGCCCACAGCGCGGCAATGACCGCGATCTTCAGCCACAGGTCGGAATCCAGGAACAGCATCAGGATGCTGGCGATCAGCGCCAGCACCACGAGCAGCACCATCAGTACGCGTGGCCCGCTGTTCTGCCCGTCCGTCTGCTCGGCACCGCCCGCAGCGGCGTTCTGGCTCCAGTTCTCCCGATTGCTCATGCTGGTCACCTTACCTGTTGACGCTGTTATTCACCGGCTACCCCGCCATCTTCCGGTGGAGTGAGGCAGTTCTGTTCCAGCCATTTTCCCGCCACCGCAGCCAGCGCTCCGCCGAGCATCCCGACGATCGCGCCCGGGGTATCCTCCTGCGCGACGACGAGGTGGCCGGCGTTGAAGACCAGGAAGACGACCATCCCGCCATAGGCTCCGGCGAAGATCGCGCCGATCCACGCGACAGCCTGGCCGAGCACTCCGCTGAACGCGACCGTCATGGGGTTGACCTGGCTGCGGTCCAGGCCGATGGCGTTGTCCTGTAGTTTCTTGCGCATGATGAAGCCCTGCACCCCGCAAATGATCGCGGCGATCCACAGCACGCTGCTGGTCGCCAGCTCGATGCGCGGGAAGTAGGCGTAGAAGCCGAGCGCGGTCACCCAGGCGAAGGCGGCGGCGATCACTGCTGCGACCACCAGCGCCGTGGGCGCGACCTGCTTCATCTTCTTCATATTTCTCAGTCTACCCAGGGCTCGTCGCGGTCCCTGGGCTCGTTGCTGCCGTGTTTTAGGACGTCAACCCCAGCCTCCCCGGGCGTGGCCGGACCGGTCAGCAGCGGCCCGAGCTGGGTGATGCCCGCGGTGTCCTCTTCGGGTAGCTGGGCCAGCCACTCACCGACCGTGGCGGTTGCGGCCGGGCCTGCCGGGGAGCCGGGGACGCGCGGCAGCGGGTCCTCCGGGGCGATCTCTGCCCAGGGCACGAGCACGAATCCCCGGGCGGTGGTGTACGGGTGCGGCAGGATCAGTTCCTCGCCCCAGCGCCCGGCGGAGATCACCGGCTCGCCGGTAGCGCCGTCGTAGGCGGCCAGCAGGTCGAGGTCCACGGTCCGCGGCCCCCAGTGCTGGAGGCGCACCCGGCCGCCCTCGTTCTCGATGTGCTGGCAGGCGTGCAGCAGATCGAGGGGCTCTAGTTCGGTGGCCACGAGAATCACGGCGTTGCGGAATTCTTCCTGGGTGACCACGCCCCACGGCGGGGTGGCGTAGACCTGGGAGGCTGCCAGCAGCTGGGTGCCGGGCAGGTCGGCCACGGCGCGGGCGGCCGCGCGGATCATGGCTTCCGGGCTGCCCTGGTCGCCGGGCATATTACTGCCCAGCCCGATGGCCACCCGCCAGCCGGCGGTGTTGCTCGCCACGGTCTTACCTGCCTTTTTGCTGCTTGAGGTTGCGGCGGGCGACGACCCGCACGTCGCTGAAGTGGTGCGGGATCGGGGCCTGCGGCTTGTGCACGGTGACCTCCGCGGCGTGTGCACCGCCGAGGGCGATGATCCGGTCGGCGATGGTGGCGGCGAGCGTTTCGATCAGGTCGAAGCGCTCCTGCTCCACCACGGCGACGGCGATGTCTGCCAGGTCCACGTACGAGATCGTGTCGGAAAGGTCATCCGAGGCCGCGGAGGCGGCGAAGTCCGTCCAGACGACGATGTCCACCTCGAAGTTCTGGCCCTCGTCCTTCTCGAAATCGTGGACCCCGTGGTAGCCAAAGGCCTTCAGGCCCATGAGTTCAATGCGATCAGCCACGGCGTGCTCGCCACCCTTCTGCCACCGCCGGGCCGTCGCCCAGGCGGGAGTAATAAGCCACATCCACCGCAGCCCGGGAAGGGGCCACGTTGTGCACCCGCACCGCCCAGGAGCCCGCCTGGGCTGCCAGCGCGGAGACCGCCGCGGTGGCGTCGTCCGCCGTCTCCGGGGAGCCAGGGGCGCCGTCGCTGGCGGGGCGCAGGGCGGTGAGGAAACGCTTGCGGCTGGCGCCGATCAGCACGGGGAAACCCAGCTCGTTGAGCTGGCCCATCGCCCCCAGGAGCTGCCAGTTATCCGCCGGGGACTTCGCAAACCCGATGCCGGGGTCCAGGATGATGTTCTCCTCTTTCACCCCGGCGGCGAGTGCTGCGTCCACTCGGCGCAGCAGCCAGTCGCGGACGGCGGTGACCACATCCACGCCAGTACCCGCGCTCTGGTCCGCGTAGCCTTCGGCGCCTTCGAAGCGGTCGGTCTGCCAGTGCATGAGACAGATCGGCAGGCTGGTCTCGGCGGCGACGGGGAGCATGTCCTTGTCCGCGAGGCCACCGGAGACGTCGTTGAGGATGTCCACCCCGGCCTCCGCAGCGGCGAGTGCGGTGGCGGCGCGCATGGTGTCCACGCTCGTGGTGATACCTCGCGCGGAGAGCTCCGCGATCACGGGGGTCACGCGCCCACGTTCGACTTCCGGGTCAACGCGCTGGGCACCGGGTCGGGTGGATTCGCCGCCGACGTCGATGATGTCCGCGCCCGCGTCAACCATCTGCTGGGCATGGCGCACGGCGGTGGCGGTGTCCGGGTTGGAGCCCCCGTCGGAGAAGGAGTCTTCCGTGACGTTGAGGATCCCCATCACTTTGGTGCGCGGCGGGGTTGCCGGGTGGTTCTGCTGGGTGCTCTTCTCCGGCGTGGTCGGCTGGTCAGGCT
This sequence comes from Corynebacterium sp. UMB9976, assembly GCF_030212265.1. NCBI lineage: Bacteria > Bacillati > Actinomycetota > Actinomycetes > Mycobacteriales > Corynebacteriaceae > Corynebacterium > Corynebacterium sp. UMB9976. The sequence continues at coordinate 8,521 of NZ_JASODY010000007.1, read as the reverse complement.
GAGCAGACTGTGCAGGCTGCATCATCAAGTCTTTCTAGGGTTGGTTCCCGCAGGGTTCGCTGTTGGTGCGCTGGGCCCGGGCGCTAGTGCTGGGGTTCTAGTTCCCGCGGATCAGCGCCATGGCTTCGGCGCGGGTGGCGGCGTTGTTCTGGAAGCCGCCGCGCACGGCTGAGGTCACGGTGTTCGCGCCCGGCTTGCGCACCCCGCGCATCGCCATGCACAGGTGCTCGGCCTCGATCACGACGATCACCGCGGAGGCGTCCAGCCGGTCCATCAGCGCATCGGCGATGGAGGTGGTCAGCCGCTCCTGGACCTGCGGGCGGCGGGCGAAGCCCTCCACCAGGCGGGCCAGCTTGGACAGCCCGGTGACCTTCCCAGAATGCCCCGGGATGTAGCCGATGTGGGCGTGGCCGAAGAAGGGCACGAGGTGGTGTTCGCAGGTGGAGTAGAACGGGATGTCCTTGACGAGCACGAGTTCCCGGTGGTCCTCGTTGAAGGTGGTGTTGAGAACCTCGGTGGGGTCGGTGCCGATGCCGGAGAAGACCTCTTCGTAGGCGCGTGCCACGCGGGCCGGGGTATCGGCCAGGCCTTCGCGGTCGGGGTCCTCCCCCACAGCGATGAGCAGCTCGCGGACGGCGGCTTCAGCGCGTTCGCGGTCAAAGTGCCTCGTTGATTCAGGCTTCGCAGAATCAGCCATGTCGGTGTTCGCCGCCTTCCTTAGTTCTTCTCTTCATCGCTGGGGTTGTCATCATTCGGCCGGGAGTGATGACGACCACCCGACTCACCCCAGTCACTACCGTCGCCGTAGGCGCTGGTCCCTGGGTGCTGCGCGGGGTCGCGGCGGGCGTGGCGCCCGCCGTTGTACGGCTCCGGCGCTGGGCTACCCGGCGTTGGGTTCTGCTGCTCCGGGCTCTCTGGCTCTGCCGCATCCGGGCCAGAAACATGCGGCGCGGGCTCACCGGCGGCCGGGGACTCCGAGACACCCTGCCCGCCGGCCTCAGTGACCGGGCGGATCTGGGTGGTCGGGGCGTCGTCCGAGGTCCACGGGTTATCCGGGCGCTCGTGCTCCGGCAGCTCGAAACCGCGCTGCGGCTCCTGGTTGGCCTCCTGCTCACGCTCCAGCTGCTTGACCTGCTCCTGCTGTTCCTGCTTGCGCTTTTCGATGCGCGCGCGGCGGGCGGCGGAGAAGTAGTCCTTGCGCTTCGGCGGCTCCTCGCCACGCTCCTTGGCCAGCTCGACCGGGGTCTTCACCGGCTCGCGGTAGTCCTTCGGGCGGTCCAGGTCCTGGCCCGGGAAGATCTCGGAGACCTCGCGCGGGGTGATGCCCTCGAAGATGGACTCGAGGTCCGGGCGGCGCAGCGTCTCCTTCTCGAGCAGCTTCTCCGCCAGGGTGTCCAGGTACTCCCGGTGCTCGCGCAGGACCTCGTAGGCGATGTTCTGCGCCTTGTCCATGAGCATGCGGACGTCTTCGTCCACCAGCGCGGCAACCTTCTCGGAGGGGTGGAACTGGCCACCGCCACCGCGGCCGACGAACGGGTCGCCCTGCTCCTCACCGAACTTCACGGCACCCACGCGCGGGCTCATGCCGTACTCCACGACCATGGCCTTGGCGATCTTCGTGGCCATCTCGATATCCGCGCTCGCGCCGGTTGTCGGGTTGCCGAAGACCAGCTCCTCGGCGGCGCGGCCGCCCATGGCGAAGACGAGGCGAGCGAAGAGCTCGGAGCGGTTGTACATGCCCTTATCGTCTTCCGCGGCGGTCATCGCGTGCCCGCCGGTGCGGCCGCGGGCCAGGATGGTGACCTTGTAGACCCGCTCGATGTCCTTCATCGCCCAGGCAGCCAGCGTGTGGCCGCCCTCGTGGTAGGCGGTGACCTTCTTCTCGTGCTCGGAGATGATCTTCGAGGTGCGGCGCGGGCCACCGACCACGCGGTCGGTGGCCTCTTCCAGGGCGTCGCCGGTGATGACGTTGCCGTCCACGCGCGCGGTCAGCAGCGCGGCCTCGTTGAGGACATTCTCCAGGTCCGCGCCGGACATGCCGGCGGTGCGCTTGGCCAGGGAGGCCAGGTCGACGTCCGGTGCCAGCGGCTTGCCCTCAGCGTGGACGCGCAGGATCTGCTCGCGGCCCACCAGGTCCGGGTTGGTCACCGGGATCTGGCGGTCGAAGCGGCCCGGGCGCAGGAGTGCTGGGTCGAGCACGTCCGGGCGGTTCGTCGCGGCCATGAGGATCACGCCCTCGCGGCCGTTGAAGCCATCCATCTCCACGAGCAGCTGGTTCAGGGTCTGCTCGCGCTCGTCGTGGCCACCGCCCATGCCGGCGCCACGCTGGCGGCCGACGGCGTCGATCTCGTCGACGAAGATGATGCAGGGCGCGTTTTCCTTGGCCTGCTTGAACAGGTCGCGCACGCGGGAGGCACCGACACCGACGAACATTTCCACGAAGTCGGAGCCGGAGATGCTGTAGAACGGCACCCCGGACTCACCGGCCACGGCGCGGGCCAGCAGCGTCTTACCTGTGCCGGGCGGGCCGTAGAGCAGCACGCCGCGCGGGATCTTCGCGCCGAGCTTCTCGTACTTCCCCGGGTTGGAGAGGAAGTCCCGGATCTCGTCGAGCTCCTCGACGGCCTCGTCCGCACCGGCGACGTCGTCGAAGCGGGTATCCGGGTTGTCCTTCTGCAGGTCCTTGGCGCGGGACTTGCCGAAGCCGAAAGGCCCCATGCCCCCGCCACCCTGCATGCGGGTGAGCATGAAGAACAGCAGGCCGAAGATCAGCAGCATCGGCAGGAGCATCATCAGCAGCCCGCCGATGAAGGAGTCCTGCGAGACGTGAGTGTCGAACTTCTCCGCCTCGGAGCCCTTCACCGCATCGAAGATCTGCTGGCTGGCCCGGGCCGGGTACTGGGTGGTGATCTGCTCGATCCCATCCTTGCCCTCGACCTCGATGGGCTTCTTCAGCTTCAGCTGGACCGTCTGTTCGCGGTCCTTGATCTCGGCTTCCTTGACGTTCTTGGCGTCGAGCTCCTTGATCGCGATGGAGGTATCGACCTTGTCGAAACCACGGTCGCTGTCCGTGAGCACGCCAAAAGCATAAATAGCGATGAGGGCGGCGGCGACAATCCCCGCGATCCTCAGGACCTTGTTCTTGTCCATATTTCCCATCAGTTAGTTGTGCCCGCGCATTGTTTCGCCAGCGCTACTCGCGGACGTCCGGGCGCTGGCTGAAGGTGCGTGAACGCTCTATTCGTGCACTTCCGGCTTCAGGGTGCCGACGAATGGCAGGTCGCGGTAGCGTTCGGCGAAGTCCAGGCCATAGCCCACCACGAACTCGTTCGGAATGTCGAATCCGACCTCAATGAGGTCCTCGATCTCGACCTTGACGGCCTCTGGCTTGCGGAAGAGTGTCACGACGGACAAGGAGCGCGGCTTGCGGTTGGTGAGGTTCTTCATCAGCCAGGACAGGGTCAGGCCGGAGTCGATGATGTCCTCGACGATCAGGACGTCGCGGCCCTCGATGTCGCGGTCCAGGTCCTTCATGATGCGGACGACGCCGGAGGAGCTGGTGGAGTTGCCGTAGGAGCTGACGGCCATGAACTCCAGCTGGTTCGGGATCTCCAGCTCGCGGGCGAAGTCGGTGATGAAGAAGACCGCACCCTTGAGCACGCAGACGAGAATGAGGTCCTCCGGGGCGTCGCGATAGCGCTCGTCAACGGCGGCGGCGAGTTCGCGGATGCGGGAGTGGAGGGTGTCCTGGTCGATCAGGACGGCTTCCAGGTCGTCACCGTAGGGGTGGGCCGGGATGTCGGTGCTCTTCTTGGTCCAAGTCGAGTTCTGATCAGTCATGTGCTCGTCGATCCTTTGGGTGCTTGTGTGATTCTTCCGCCACGAGGCGCAGGACGCCGCCGCGCCGCGCCACCACCAGCCGGGTGCGGTGTTGCCCGGTGGGCGACACCTCCGCTGGTGGCGGGCTCGGCGGGTGGGCGTGGCCTCTGCCTAAAGCCTCATAACCGTTCATTGTATGCCACGGGACGGACACGCCGCCTTGCCCGGCCCAATCCGTGACGAGGGCGTCGATGCGGCTCAAGTGGGAGTAGGTCAACGGCCCGGTTTTTCCCGCGAGCCAATGGCGGATCACGCGGCGCCGGAGGGCGTCGGACAGCTCGGCGAGTGGGGCGCAGGCCAGCTCGGCGGTGGCGTGCGGACGATCCCCGGCGTGCTCACGGTTGTCGGCTTGCTCGTGACCCTCGGCGTGCCCGTGGCTGCCGGCTTCGGCGATAAGCCGGGTGTATTCCGCGTGGGCGGCGGCCTCCAGGTAGTCGGAATCCTCGCGCAGCAGCCGGGCGGTGCGGGTGAGGGAGTCGGCCACGCCGGGGCCGAGGATCTCCTCCAGCAGGGGCAGCAGCTCCTGGCGGACCCGCGATCGGCGAAAGCGGGGGCTGGCATTGTGCGGGTCAGACCAAAAGCTCAGCCCGGCGCGGTGGCACGTGGCCTCGGTGTCCTCTCGCGTGCTGTCCAGCAAGGGGCGGCCGAGCCACCCGGCCCCCGCAGCAATGGCCGGGTGCTCGTTGCCGGCCTGTTGCTCGCCATTATCCGAGCGCTGGTGGGTGGCCGTCGTGATGGGGCGCAGCCCGGCCAGCGCACCCGTCCCGGAACCACGGGCCAGGCCCAGCAACAACCCTTCCGCGTCATCGGAGGCGGTGTGCGCCACCAACAGTGGCCGCCCCGCAGCCGCGGCCCCGAGCGCGCGGTAGCGGGCCTCGCGGGCGGCGGCCTCATCTGCACCCGGCCCGCCGGGGACATCGATGGTGAGGACCTGGGCCGGGATGCCGATCTCCTCACAGTTCTGCGCCGCGGTGGCGGCGACCTCGGCGGAACCTTCCTGCAGCTGGTGATCCACCACCAAGGCGCGGAAGCTCGCCCCCGGCAGGTCTTTCTTGGCGATCCCGGCGGCGGTATAGGCCAGCGCGAGGGAGTCCGCACCCCCGGAAACCCCCAGGTAGACTGGCCCCTCGGCCAACTGCGCGGCGTGCTCCGGATGCGTTGTGCGCAGCCCAGCGAGCCAGGCGCGGAAGTCCGCTGCGGTGCTCACGGTGTTCCTCCTCCCCAGGGCTTGGCCCCAGTCACCCGGCGTGGCCGTTGCCGAGAAAACTAGAGCCGATACACGGCGGCGGACAGCCGGTCGAGGGCTTCGCGCCCGTCGCCGACGTCGGCGGGAGTATTGGACAGGAAAGCGAAACTCAACGGGCGGCCGGACTTGGTGACCACCGTGCCGGCCAGGGCATTGACCCCGTCGAGGGTGCCGGTTTTCGCGCGCACCCACCCGGCTGCGTCCTCGGCCCCGCTGCCCGCCAGGTAACGGTTGCGCAGCGTGCCCTCCGCACCGGCGACCGGCAGGTCCTGCTGCAGGGCGTGCAGCTTCTTGCTGCCCAGCGCGGAGTTCAGGTTGTGGGCGCTCAGGCGGTTGTCCTCGCTCATGCCGGAGGTGTCGTGCAGCACCGCACCTTCGGTGTCCACGCCGTTGTCCTTCAGCACCTTGAGCACGCCCTCGGTCGCGCCCTTGAAGGTGCCCGGCAGGTCCTGGCTGATCGCCACCTCGCGGCCGACGGCCTCTGCGAGCATGTTGTCCGAGTGCAGCATCATGTCCCGCAGTCGGGTACTCAGTGGCGCGGAGAGCACCTGCCCCAACGCTTCCTCAGCGGTTGGATGGGCCGGCCCCACGGGATCATCGGAAACCTCGAGCTTGAGCTTCTTGGTCTTGAGCTTCTCCCCCAGCCCCATATCCTCGGCGAGCGCCTGGGCCACGTCCCGGGCTGGGGTATTGCTGCGGGCGGAGTAGTTCTCCGTGGGGATGATGCGCCCGGCGTCGATCATCACGGAGTCCAGGAAGGTCACGTTGCCCATCCCGATCTCCACCAGGTCCCAGCTCTTGTGGAAGGTGGACTTCTCCCGCATGGAGTTATCCACCGTGATCTTGGTGATCTTCTTCAGCTCCTCGGGCGGCAGGGCGCGGCGCACCTGGTCCGCCAGCTCGCTGATGGCCGGGGCGTCCGTGAAGAAGCCGGAGTCAGGCTTGCGGGACAGGGTGATATCCCCCTCCCCGACGAGGATCAGCTCGCCCGGCTCACCCTTGACCACTGAGGTCGCCAGCCGGTCCTGCGGCCCCTTCGCCAGCAGGGCCGCGGCGGTGGTGTACACCTTCGTCGAGGATGCGGGCACCAGGTGCTTGCCCTCATTGTTGGCGTAGATCACCTCACCGGTTTCCAGGTCGGTGATCTCCGCGGACAGGCGCCCCAGCTGCCGGTCCTTCGCCGCCTTCTTCACCTCGGTCAAGTCCACCGGGGTGGCAGGCGGGCTGGCCTCCACCATCACTGGTTCGTCAGGACGGGGAAGCGCTGCGGGGGCGACGTCGTAATGGGGGCGCTGGGAAAGAACCACCGCGCCAGCGATGATGGCGGCGGCGACCACGAGGAACGCCACCACCGCGAGGAGCCAGCGGCGGAAAGAGGACTTCTTCTCAGCTTCCAAAATCTCAATCCTGACAATGTGTGGGCGGCAGGGGCGGGCGAGTTAGTAGGTTCCACCTTATCCTGCGACTAGAATGGGGCCTGCATGTACGTCAGGCGCCACGAGGCGCTTCAAGCAGACACCGATTTTAAGGATGGCGCGAGTTATGGCTCAGAGCATCGAAGTCACCATCGAGATCCCGAAGGGTTCCCGCAACAAGTACGAGATCGACGAGGAGACCGGCAAGGTTCACCTGGACCGTTACCTCTTCACCCCGATGGCGTACCCGGCTGACTACGGCTTCATCGACAACACCCTCGGCGAGGACGGCGACCCGCTGGACGCGCTGGTCATCCTGCCGGAGCCACTGTTCCCAGGCGTGGTTGTCAAGGCCCGCCCGGTTGGTGTGTTCAAGATGACCGACGAGGCCGGTGGCGACGACAAGCTGCTCTGCGTGCTCGACGACCCGCGCTTCGACCAGTACCAGGACGTGGACGACATCTCCCAGTTCACGAAGGACGAGATCGAGCACTTCTTCGTGCACTACAAGGACCTCGAGCCGGGCAAGGAGGCCCGCGGCGAGGGCTGGGGCACCGCTGCTGACGCGGAGAAGATCCTGACCGACGCCATCGAGCGCGCCAAGAAGTAACGGCTTAGGATTTTAGACTTCAACCGTAAGGCTTCTTAGGCTCTCAGCGCCCGGTCCCCCGCTGTGGGGCGGGCGCTTTTTGTATGCGCAGGGTGGAATTGAACAGGGGCCCAACGAACCCCTTGCCCAGGTAGAAAGATAGCCCCCAGTTTCGAACTGCGGGCCAGAGCTTATTTGCCTTTTGGGGCTTGATAACTCTTGACGTAGCACGACAAGTTGCAGCTAGTAGCATGGCGGGCATGAGTGACTTTGAATCCATGAGAGCAGAAGACGTCCCAGAGGGCGTCCAGTTGGTGGACGTCCGCGAGGCCAATGAGTTCGCGGAGTGGCACGCCAAGGGCGCGGAGAACCTCCCGCTGTCCGAGCTGCAGCTGCGCTACGGCGAGCTGGATCTGGACCAGGACCTGTACATCATTTGCCTGTCTGGCGGCCGGTCGGCGAAGGCCTGCCAGTGGCTGGAGCTCAACGGCATTGACGCGATCAACGTGTCCAATGGCTCCATCGGCTGGCGAGACGCCGGCCGCACGATCATCGTCAACGGCGAGGAGACCACGAACCCGGCCTAAGCACTGGCGCTGGGCGTGTGTTCCCGCACCGCTCCCGCTGCGGGTGGCTTTCAACCACCGGTGGCGGGAGTTTCTTTATCAAAAATTCACTTTAGATTTTCCCCCAAAAGCATTTATTTACACTGCTGACAAGGATAACGTCGAAGGAACAAGGCCCTGATCGACAGAGCTAAAGGTTGCATTCCTATGAAGAAACATGCATTCATCATCGTCCTTGCGGTAGTGGCCGTCGTCGCCTTCATCTACCTTCTCGTCGCACCCCCAGCTGAGTTCTCGGCTCTGGAGGGCAGCACCCAGCTCATCATCCTGATCGTCCTGTTCATGGTCGCGGAGTTCCCGATCACCATCCTGCTGATCGAAAAGTTCGTGCGGGGCAACCGCGAAGAAGCCGCGAAGCAACAGCACACCCCGAGCTCGGATCACCTCCCCCGCCCGACCCTCTAAGGCCCAGCCTTCGCACGGGCAGCACACCCGGGAGCAACCCGCGCATCCGTGCACCTCTCACACTCCTCGCGGGCTCCGCCCCGCACGGGTGGCACGCCCGGGCCCCGCACGGTTTTGCAGAGTTTAAGGTCGCAAAACACCTGAAAACCGACCACAAACTCTGCAAAAGGCGCAATGAGGACCGGCCTTCACTACACTCTGAGCATCCGCAGCCCCTAAATCCTTCACGGGCCCGCCGTCACGAAAGAACCCGTGACGGGGTTTTTCACGTGTCCGATCCGCGACTTAAGTTCTAGTGGTCGTTGCAACACTGATCTGAAGGGTTGGTGTTGGTGATGACGGTGTCACGGTGGGATCCACC
>NZ_JASODY010000073.1:0-318 GCF_030212265.1 Corynebacterium sp. UMB9976 | reverse complement strand
GCATCGGCCAGAACCTTCGACGGAATACCGTCGAGCTTGGTGTCCAGCTGCAGTGCGGTAATGAAGTCCGCAGTACCAGCGACCTTGAAGTCCATGTCACCGAATGCGTCTTCGGCACCGAGAATATCGGTCAGTGCGACGAAGCGGTTCTCACCGTCAACCTCGCCGGAAACAAGGCCCATGGCGATACCGGCAACCGGGGCCTTGAGCGGCACACCCGCGTTGAGCAGGGACATCGTGGAGGCACACACCGAACCCATGGAATACGAGCCGTTCGAGCCCATCGTCTCGGAGACCTGGCGGATCGCGTAGGGGAAT
>NZ_JASODY010000072.1:0-320 GCF_030212265.1 Corynebacterium sp. UMB9976 | reverse complement strand
ACCAGTCCGGCTTCAACCATCAAATTCGCCACTTCACCGACGCGACGGATATTCTCTTTACGGTCGGCATCGCTAAAACCGAGATCGCTGCATAATCCGTGGCGAACGTTGTCGCCATCCAGCAGATACGTACTGACGCCAAGTTTATGTAACGCCTCCTCCAGCGCCCCCGCGACGGTTGATTTACCGGAACCAGAGAGGCCGGTAAACCACAGCACAACACCACGATGACCGTGGTGCTGTTCGCGTTGTTGCAGAGTTACTGGGTGGCTATGCCAGACGACGTTTTCGTCATGCAGAGCCATTATTTATCTCCCAGT
>NZ_JASODY010000071.1:0-332 GCF_030212265.1 Corynebacterium sp. UMB9976 | reverse complement strand
AGAAAAGAAGTTAAGATGTGTCCTGCCAGTTAAACTACGACAATCTGATAAAGAGTTATTCATTTAAACTCTCTGATTAGCGTATATGACACAATTATGATCTCAATCCAGAAAGCCCCTAAAGCAATCCAGCATAATTTAATCCAGATTCTATCTAGTTTTTGTGCTAATTTTTGCCATTTTGAGGACTCCCTACTTTTAAAATAAATTGTACTTACAGTAATTATTAGGATTAGAAGAATGAATTCTATTATCCAAATATTTTTGAAAAAATAGTTCATTCTTGAAGTCTCCAACTTATTTGTTTCAAGGGACGTAATTTGGCTTTAGGA
>NZ_JASODY010000070.1:0-346 GCF_030212265.1 Corynebacterium sp. UMB9976 | reverse complement strand
CCAATGAAGAGTGTTAACGTGCCGAGAAAATCGTCTAACTTACTGAAACGTAGATTAAAAATTGCAGAAATTGTTGCCGCCCAGGGTGAAATCAAAGTTGATGACTTATCTGCGCAACTTGGTGTCTCTGGCGTGACGATCCGCGGCGATCTCAGTTATCTGGAGCAACAGGGATATTTAAAGCGATCATTTGGCGGTGCTATTGCGACACCACTCTCCTCTGAACCAGAAGCGATACAACCGATCGCGCCATTGTCTCTGGCACAACAAATGGAAATAGCACGACATTGCGCACGGTTAATTCGCGATCGTGACACGCTATTTCTTGGACATGGGACAATCTGCC
>NZ_JASODY010000069.1:0-352 GCF_030212265.1 Corynebacterium sp. UMB9976 | reverse complement strand
CCGTCATGATCCGGCCGACTGGATCAGCCAAGTAGCCGTGAGTTTGAGCCAGATTCAATCCTGGAGTCAATCAACCAACCATCACGGCGCCAACACATGCCCAGCAACAGACAACGAGTACACAGCCACCAGAATAACGCGACGCAGCGCAGAAGAAACACAAGGCTATTACCACGACCACATATACATGTGGCCAGAAAACCAGGTAGCCATGCAACCCATCACAGATAGGCTCATGACCAGCCTCAGTCTCAATGATGTGGATGCATAAAATAATCTGGTTGAACTCCCCTTTAGAGTGAAGTGCAACCAGATTGTCATCTCATAGTATTTTTATTTAATCTTGCTTCTC
>NZ_JASODY010000067.1:0-355 GCF_030212265.1 Corynebacterium sp. UMB9976 | reverse complement strand
GTGACCTAACGGGTCCTCTTAACCTTCCAGCACCGGGCAGGCGTCAGTCCGTATACATCGACTTACCCGTCTTCGCACGGACCTGTGTTTTTAGTAAACAGTCGCTTCCCTCTACTCTCTGCGACCACCACCAGCTCAACACGTCGTTCACCAGCAGTGGCCCCCCTTCTCCCGAAGTTACGGGGGCATTTTGCCGAATTCCTTAACCACAGTTCACCCGATCGCCTTAGTATTCTCTACCTGACCACCTGTGTCGGTTTACGGTACGGGCCATACATGCACTCACTAGAGGCTTTTCTCGACAGCATAGGATCACCAACATCCCCACAAACGGGTACGCATCACGCCTCACCCA
>NZ_JASODY010000066.1:0-357 GCF_030212265.1 Corynebacterium sp. UMB9976 | reverse complement strand
AAGTCTTTGGGAAAAGACGCCAGAGAGGGTGAGAGCCCCGTAAGCGAAATAGCTCGAAGCTCTAGTAGTATCCTGAGTAGGCCGGGACACGAGGAATCCCGGTTGAAGCAGCGAGGACCATCTCGCAAGGCTAAATACTAACTAGTGACCGATAGTGAACCAGTACCGTGAGGGAAAGGCGAAAAGAACCCCGGCGAGGGGAGTGAAAAAGAACCTGAAACCGTGTACGTACAAGCAGTGGGAGCACGCTTAGGCGTGTGACTGCGTACCTTTTGTATAATGGGTCAGCGACTTATATTCTGTAGCAAGGTTAACCGAATAGGGGAGCCGAAGGGAAACCGAGTCTTAACTGGGCGT
>NZ_JASODY010000065.1:0-369 GCF_030212265.1 Corynebacterium sp. UMB9976 | reverse complement strand
AAGGCGCGCACTCCTTTTGGACGTTGGTGGCGCAAGCTGCAAACATCTCAAGATAAAATCACCTGGGGTATGATGATTGTTGCCCTCGGTGTGGTTTACGGCGATATTGGAACCTCGCCACTGTACTTGTCTCAGTCTTTCGTGGCTGGTCAGGGCGGTATTCAGTATGCAGACCGTGCAGCCGTGTTGGGCATGCTCAGCCTGCTGTTCTGGTCGGTAACGCTTATTACCACTGTTAAATACGTCTTTATCGCCATGCGCATCGATAACAAGGGCGAAGGCGGCATTTTTGCGTTGTTCTCCTTGGTTAAACGCTACGCGAAATGGCTGTGGATTCCTGCCATGATTGGTGGCGCCGCCTTTTTGGCC
>NZ_JASODY010000064.1:0-370 GCF_030212265.1 Corynebacterium sp. UMB9976 | reverse complement strand
TCAATCGGGATGACAGGATTTGAACCTGCGACTTCTACGTCCCGAACGTAGCGCTCTACCAAGCTGAGCCACATCCCGAATATCAAAAAAGACTCACACTTCGGTGAGTCTTTTATACTGGAGCGGAAGACGGGATTCGAACCCGCGACCCCCACCATGGCAAGGTGATGTTCTACCACTGAACTACTTCCGCAAAAATATGAATGCCGATTATACGATTTGAACGTACGACCCCCTGTTTACAAGACAGATGCTCTACCAACTGAGCTAACGACTCAATGGAGGATACAGGGCTCGAACCTGTGACCTCCTGCTTGTAAGGCAGATGCTCTCCCAGCTGAGCTAATCCTCCATTAGTGACCCGTACGGG